>CAIUKQ010000514.1 GCA_903899705.1 uncultured beta proteobacterium | reverse complement strand
AGCGGCGAGTTGAAGGAAAACAGGCTGGGCACAGGGTCGGAATAATGGATATTGCAATCGGCGCAATGCAGGTCGGAGGAGAACCGCCAGGGTGCTGATGGCGCTTCCACCGGCGATTCGGTGTCCGCGGCCACCGTGGGGGCTTCCCGGTAAAGGTGGACGTTGACCTTGCCCTGTCCGACCTTGAGGGCGGCCTCGATCGCCTCAAGCACGCGAGCGCGCTCCGCCGATGAGAGGCGAATGCGGTCCTGGATGACTTCAAGTGTTTCCTCGCTGCGCGAATGGATGCGTTCATACCCTTGAGCCTTCAGGGCGGCGAGAATTTCTTCCTCTTTGAAATTCTTCGGCACCGGCACCGGGAAGGTGATGACGAGGCGCGGGTCGCCATGGACGACTGCGAGTGCCTGCATGCGGGCATAGATCTCATCAGGTGTGTCGCGCGCCACCGGCTCGCCGCAGTTGCGGCAGAAAAGATGTGAAGCGCGCGCAAACAGCAGTTTCAGGTGATCGTTCAGTTCCGTCATCGTTCCCACGGTGGAGCGGGAGGTGCGCACCGGGTTGGTCTGGTCGATGGCGATGGCGGGCGGAATGCCCTCGATGGCATCGACCTGGGGCTTGTCCATGCGATCAAGAAACTGGCGGGCGTACGGGCTGAACGTCTCGACATACCGTCTCTGGCCTTCGGCATACAGCGTGTCGAACACCAGTGAGCTTTTGCCGGACCCGGAGACGCCGGTGACCACGATGAGTTCACCGGTCGGCAGCGTCAGTGTCAGATTCTTGAGATTGTTCTGGCGCGCGCCGCGCACCACGATGGATTCGATTCCCTGCGCCGGCAGGTCCTTCAGATTCGTCATTGTTTTCACCGGTTGCGAGTGCGCTTTATAGCATTTTGCGAAGGCGTCTATAAACGCTCAATATAATGAGGGGTGCGGGTTCATCCGGCCGAAAATTCATCCAAAATATCAAGCTCTTGGAGTTACCATGAAAAATACGGCGTCGATCGTGGCGGCAATTGCAGCGGCAATCGCATTACCGGCGGCAATGGTCGTGCCGGCGTTCGGCCAGGCATATCCGGTGAAGACCGTTCGCGTAATCGTGCCACATCCGCCGGGTGGTCCGGGCGATGTGCCGCCAAGGGGAATCGCCCAGGCGCTGGCGCAGAAGCTGGGCCAGCCATTTGTCATCGAGAATCGCGAGGGGGCCGATGGACTGATCGGTGCCGAGGCCTGCATGAAGGCGGCCCCTGATGGTTATACGGTCTGCGCCACAAGCGCAGGGGTCATCCAGGTCAATCCGGCCTTGCGACGGGAGCCGACCTACGATCTTTCGAGGTTCACCGCCATCGTCCATACCGGCACTTTGCAGCAGTTGATGCTGGCCAACCCCGCCACGCCGGGCAATACCATGAAGGAGGTCTTCGCCGCCGCGAAGGCAAAACCCGGTTCGATTACCGTGGGTACGTTTGGCGGCATCAACCTCGCAAGCCTTTTCGTGGGCTGGACCAAGGCCGAACTGGGGCTGGAGTTTTATCCGATACCGTACAAGAGCGCGAGCCAGGGTGTGCAGGCGTCAATGGCGGGCGACGTGAACATCGTCAGCTTTGCAGCAGGTCCCGGCGCAAAAATGGTTCAGTCCGGAAAAATGAAAGCACTGGCCATCTCGCCACGTCGTTCAAGTGTGATTCCCGAAGTGCCGGGATTGCGGGAGGCAGGCGTCGGATTTGATTTCAACACCTGGTGGGGCTGGTTTGCCCCGCTGGGTGTGCCACGGGACGTGGTTCGGCGTTTGAATGTCGAGATTGCGGCCCTGATTGCCGAGCCGCAATTCAACGCCAAATTCTTCGCATCGCAGGGGTTGGTGACGGACGAACCTGCGGGGGCCGCTTCAGACGCGTTCGAGAAATTCATCAAGGCAGAGACGGACGAATTCCAGAAACTGGCGCGTTTGCTGGGCCTCAAGCCGCAGTAGGCACTGACACTGAAGCGGCGATTCAGCCCAGGGGCTTGCCCCGCAGGTCGGACGCGCGCGCAATCCGGATCAGCACGCCGATACCCTTGTCGGCGCCGTCGTGCTCCTGCTCGCGTTGGGTGAGCTTGCGGAAAATCGCCTCTCTCGTCGGGCCTTCCTCGTGCAGTTCTGCGGTTCCCCAGAAACGCAGGAATCCGGAATCGAGCACGCCATCGTGTTGCGCCTTGAAATTCGCGTACATGACGGCGACGTGCTTGTCATGTCCCAGGTTCTCCAGTGCGCCCTTCTTGGAGCGTTCCCAGTAGGCAAGGTGGTCATCGTCGAAAACCAGCATGCTGCCTTTTACGGAAATATTGGGGCCGGTGGGTCCCGTGGTGGCAAGCAGACACGGGTAACCGTCAGACCACGCGTTATCGATGAGCTTGCGGATTTTTTCATTGATGGCCATCGCTGTTCCCTTTGGTTGACGTACCCGGTACCGGATCGACGCAACTGATATTAGCATCCGCGTAACCACGGACTCTCTCGATGCGCGTGGCGGATTCGGTCGGCTTATTTCTCCGGAACGCTGCCGGAGTTGTCGGCCGGCAATTCCCGGGAATCGGCATCGGCCGGGGCGGGATTCACCACAAACTGCATGACGGGGCCCCAAGGGCCGCGTTCGCCGTCGGGCCGGTTGCTTGCCAGGCGCCAGAAGTAACGTCCGGGCTTCAGTCCCGTGAGGGCGAACCGCAGGGAGCGGGTGCGCGCGGAGCTGTGCAGCACCCGTGTGAATTTCTGGTCGGTATCCACCTGGAAACGATAGCTGGCGGCCTGTTTTTCCGCAGACCACGAAATGATGATATTGCCGCCGCCAGGCACCGCGCTGTCGAATTCGGGGCTGAGCGCGGGCGGCGGCGGCGGGGTGCCGGCCTTGACGTTGAAACGGAATTCGCCGTTGTAGCCTTCGATGCGATTTGAATCGATGCCGCGAACTCGAAGGAAATAATTTCCGTCCGCCACCGGGGGCAACAGGAGGTGAGCCTGTTTGGAGACAATTTCAGTGACGACATTTGCGAACGCCGCGTCGCTTGCGACCATGGCCCGGTATTGTTCCGCGTCTTGCAGGGCCGGGAAGGTGATGTCGGGTTGGGCAAGTTCGTAGGACGCAGGGTTCTTCGACAGGTCTGGCGCGGGGAGCAGCGCGATGGGCGGTGTCGGTATGCCGCTGGCTGGGATCACGGTTGCAAAGCCCGCAGCGACGGAGACCGGTTTGGGGCTCCCTGTTCCCAAGGCCTCGACCCGTCCTTCGAGAACCTCTCCCCGACTGACATCGTCCACCGTGGTGCGGAATTTCGTGCCGCGAACACCAATGGTGGTGACGCTGGTCTGGACCTCGAAGGTCGACGAGGAATTCTTGCGTGGCGTGACCGCGTGTTCGATGCGACCCGCATCCAACCGCAGTCGCTGCGCAATGAGGTCGGTGGAGGGCACGCCGCGCATCAGGTCGATGCGGGCGTCGGTATTGGCGTGCAGGCTCGACAGGCTGCCGTCGGTGAATTTCAGGGTGACCGAGCTTGCTTCGCCCGCAACGATGCGATCGCCCACCCTGATCGCGGTGCCCACGGTTGCCGGCACTTCCTTGCCGGCCCGGTCGATGCGCACTTTGCCGCGAACCGCGACGATCTGGGCGTCGAGATCCGCAATGCGCATCCATGACGCGGGAACATTGACGCGCGTTCCCACTGGCATGGCCTTGTCCAGGCGCACGTTGTTGAATTGCTGAAGCTTCATCCAGTCGTTCGGATTGACGAGATAGCGCCGGGCAATGGCGGAAATGGTGTCTCCCTGACGCATTTCGATGGCCCAGATTTCCTCGTCGGCGGCGAAACAGGGCGCCGCCATCGAAACGGCGATCAAACCGGCAAGTGTCGTGGCGGCAACGAGTTTGAAAAAAGAAGTCATGGGGGAGCGCGCAGACATCAATACTCCGATAAAGAATTGTTTGCCCGATCTAAGCGGACGGTTTCCACCGACCAATCCACTTTGGAATTATGCGCAATGTCCCGGTGGAATAAGGCTTGTTCACACGCCGCCCGGAGGTTTTGACAATATTTTACGGAGATTGCAGATTCTTGCGTATTAATTCTCTTTCTGGCAATGTGCCTGTTCGCAACAACAATTAAAAAAATTAGCGTTGCCAATGTTGAGGAAGTCCAAGTACCAACCAAGGAGGAGACACCGATGAAACTGAATATCAACGGCCGCGTCCGGGAGCTGGATGTCGAGCCGGAAATGCCCCTGCTCTGGGCGCTGCGCGACGTGCTGGACATGAAAGGCACGAAATTCGGTTGCGGTATCGCCCAATGCGGCGCCTGTACCGTTCACATCAATGGCGAACCGGTTCGCTCCTGTTCGTTTCCGGTGTCGGCTGCCGTGGGGCAGCAGGTCACCACGATCGAGGGGATTTCCCGCAATTCCTCCCACCCCATCCAGGTGGCATGGGTCGAGCATCAGGTTCCGCAGTGCGGATACTGCCAGTCCGGGCAGATCATGGCGGCGGTTGCATTGCTCAGGAAAAAGCCCAAGCCCACTGATGCCGACATCGATTCGGCCATGACCAACATCTGCCGTTGCGGCACCTATGCGCGTATCCGCACCGCCATTCATGCCGCGGCCAATGGCAATGTCGGCGTGAAGAAAGCCTGAGGAGACCAACATGAAAAACACATCATTCAAGAAGGCCCGCCGCGAATTTCTGGTGACCACCGCCGGAGCGGGTGGCGGTCTCGCTCTCGGTTTTCACCTGCCCTCGGCATTCGCGCAGAAGACCGGGACGGTAGAGAAGGCTGACGTCAACATCTGGGTGGCAGTCAACAGCGATGACACCGTGGTCATCAAGTACGCGCGCTCGGAAATGGGTCAGGGAAGCATGACCTCGGCGCCGCAGCTGATTGCAGAGGAACTCGATGCGGACTGGAAGAAAGTGCAAATCGAGTACGCCGACACCAATCAGCACGTTCGCATGAAGCGCGCCTGGGGCAACATGGCTTCGGTAGGCAGCCAGACCATCCGCACCTCGCAGGACTACATGCGCAAGGCGGGCGCGTCAGCGCGTGCCATGCTGGTGGCCGCCGCGGCGAACGAATGGAAAGTGCCCGCAGCCGAGATCACCGTATCCAACGGCATCATCATGCATGCCGGCAGCAAGAAACGCACAACCTTCGGCAAGATGGCCTCCGCGGCATCCAAGCTGGGAGCACCCAAGGAAGTAGTGCTCAAGGATTCCAAGGACTGGAAGATTGCCGGCAAGTCGATGCGGCGCATCGACATTCCGGCGTCGACCAACGGCACGCAGCGCTACGGTGTCGACACGCAACTGCCCGGCATGGTCTATGCGGCTATCAATGCCTCTCCGGTGTTCGGCGGCAAGGTGAAATCCTTCGATGACTCACGCGTCAAGAGTCGTCGCGGCATCATCAAGGTCCTGTCGATCGACGGCAACGCCGTGGTGGTCGTGGCGGATAACTATTGGCGCGCCAAGGAGGCACTCAAGGACGTTCCGGTTGAATGGGATGTGGGAGCGAACGGCAATGTGTCCAGCGCGAGCATCCTCGAGTTCTTCAAGGAAGGCCTGAAGATGCCTGACGTGCCGGTGCTGCCCAACAAAAAGGGTGACATCGACCAGGCATTTGCGGGTGCAACCAAGGTGCTGGAAGCGGAATTTGTCACGCCCTACCTGTGCCATGCTCCCATGGAGCCGATGGGTGCCACGGTGCATATCCAGGAGGGTCGCGTCGACGCCTGGGCCTCCACTCAGAATGGTGAAGCGCAACTCGCCGGTGTGGCCAATGCGCTGGGTGTTCCCCCGGAATCCGTGTACTTTCACAAGACCCAGGCGGGCGGCGGATTCGGCCGGCGCAGCGGCCCGGATTTCATTCGCCAGGCGGCGCTGATTGCAAAGGCCCTGCCCGCGGGCACGCCGGTAAAGATGCTATGGACTCGCGAAGAGGACACACAACACGACTTCTATCGTCCTCATGCCATGTACAAGCTTAAAGCCGGCATCGATGCATCGGGCATGCCGGTGGGCTGGTACACGCGCATCGCGAGCGGGTCCTTGTTCAACCAGTTTGCGGGACTTCCTCTCAAGGACGGCATCGACGGACCGGCGACCGAGGGTTTTGCGGAATTCCCCTATGAAGTTCCCAACCAGAAGCACGAGTACGTGCAGCGCAGGACGCATGTGCCGATCGGGTTCTGGCGTACGGTGGGCTGGTCGCAGACGCCGTTTGCGCGTGAGCAGTTTGTCGACGAACTGGCGCAGGCTACTGGCAAGGACACCTACGAGTATCGCCGCGAGTTGCTCAAGAACGAGAAGCGCCCCTTGGGCATCCTGAATGCCGTGGCCAAAGCCGCGGGCTGGGGCAAGCCCCTGCCTGCCGGGGTATTCCGCGGTATAGCGACTACCGAGCCCTATGGCAGTTTTACCGCCGCGGTGGTTGAGATCTCGGTGGACAACGCCGGGGCAATCAAGATTCATCGTGTGGTGCAGGCGATCGATTGTGGCTATGTGGTCAATCCGGACAATATCGTCGCGCAACTGCAGGGATCTACTGCGTTTGCATTGACGGCGGCCATGTGGGGCGAGATCACCATCAAGGACGGCCGTGTCGAGCAGACCAACTTCGACACCTATCGCATGTTGCGCATGCGCGAGATGCCAAAGGTTGAAGTGGTTCTCGCGCCGACTGGCGGTTTCTGGGGCGGCGTGGGCGAGCCGGGTCAGGCACCCTTCATACCGGCGCTGTGCAATGCAATATTCGCGGCGACCGGCAAGCGCGTACGTTCGCTGCCGCTCAAGAACCAGGGATTCACCCTGGCTTGAAATGCGCGATGCAGCAGGTGGATTGCGGCAAGCCGTGAATGCAAGTATCGCGGCTACCGCAATGTTGCTGGTGAACCTGATGACGGCGGGCTCTGCACGTGCGCAGAGCCCGCCGTCGCCGCTTGTACCCTACCGCGTGGAAGGCAATGCCATCGATACGCCGATTGCGGAGCCCGGCGACGCGCAACGCGGCCAGACGATCGTGCTTGATCGCACCCTGAGTTCCTGCGTGCTTTGCCATCTGGTGCCGGACCCCGATCGACGGCCGATGGGCAATGTTGCGCCGCCGCTTGCGGGCGTCGGGGCGCGCTTGACCGCTGGCCGGTTGCGCCTGCGTATGGTGGACTCAACACTGGTGAATCCATTCAGCGTCATGCCGCCCTATTATCGCGTCGATGGATTGCACCAGGTGGCCCCCGCATGGAGGGGTAAGCCCATTCTTGACGCGCAGCAGATCGAGGACGTGGTGGCCTGGTTGATGACTTTGAAGGAAGTCGCGCAGTGAAGCGCAGAAGCTTTCTTTCCATGTTTGCGGGCTTGTGTTCGCTGCCTTCGCTCTCGCGCGCACAATCGCAGGTCTCCGACCCGGCGATTGTCGCGGTTACCAAGGGGGCGCGGCTTGTACGCGAACGCGTGAAACTCGAAATGCCGGTCATTGCTGAAAACGGCAATGCCGTTCCGCTCAAGGTTTCCGTCACAAGCCCGATGAGCGCCACGGACTACGTCAAGGCGATACATCTGGTTTCGGACCGCAACCCTGTTCGCAATATGGCAAGTTTTAACCTGGGGCCGTATTCCGGGCGCGCCGAACTTTCCACCCGCGTGCGTCTCGCCGGATCGCAGAATGTGACAGCCATCGCGGAGATGTCCGACGGCAGCTTCTGGATGGATCGTACCCATGTGCAAGTGACGTTGTCCGCTTGCCTGGATGAAAGCTAATGCGTGAAAGGTAGTGCGCGAATGCCGATGGTGGAAAACAGATGAGCGCACGGATTCAGCTCCCCGCGGAGGCCAGGCGCGGCGAAATCATTGAAGTCCGCGTCCTAATTCAGCATCCAATGGAAACCGGGTACCGCTTCAATGATAGTGGAACACCCATTCCGCGCAATGTCATCCACACCATCCTGTGTGCCTACAACGGCACGGAAGTGTTGCGCGCGGAAATATCATCGGGAATCGCGGCTAACCCATATTTGCAGTTTTTCATGGTCGCAGAGTCGAGCGGCGAACTGCTGCTCACATGGATCGATGATGAAGGCGTGCGCGGAACGGAGCGGCAATCCCTCATCGTGCGCGAATGAAGGCACTGATCCTCATTGCGCTGGTATTCTGTGCGGTACCGGCCGCCGCCCAGCGTCGCGTCATACCGCCATCGGATATCAAATCCGGGTTCGAATTCCTCGGCCCCGACCTCAAAAAGCTGCAGCAGGACGATTTTGCGAATCCCGGAACCCTCTGGGTGGACCGGGGAGAGAAGCTGTGGAGGGCCGCCGCGGGCGGGGACGGGAAATCCTGTGCGGATTGCCATGGGGATGCACGCACCAGCATGAAGGGCGTGGCGGTGAGCTATCCGAAAATCGACGAACGCACGGGAAAACTGATGTCGCTGGAGGCGCGCATCCTGCAGTCCCGTGTCGAGCGGCAGAAGGCACCCCCGCTGGCGCGCGAATCCGAAGACCTGCTCGCGCTCAGTGCATACATCACCTCACTGTCGCGCGGCCTCCCAATGGAGGCGAACATTGACGGGCCGGCGCGCAGGAATTTTGAACTGGGAGAGGCATTCTTCTTCCGCCGTCGCGGCCAGCTGAATCTGGCCTGCATGCATTGTCATGACGCAAACTGGGGGCGCACGCTGTTCGAGGAACGCATCAGCCAGGGTCATCCCAATGCATGGCCGGCATACCGGCTGGACTGGCAGACGATGGGTTCACTGGAGCGGCGATTGCGCGCCTGCCTGTCAGGTGTGCGGGCGGAAATCCTGCCCTATGGTTCGCCCGAATACACGGATCTCGCCCTGTATCTATCCTGGCGGGCGCGCGGCCTTCCCATTGAGTCGCCTGGCGTCAGACGATAGTTACGGCACGACGTTCGATTGTCTTGGCGATTCACGCGACGATCAGAGTTGTCTGCTTGCAGCTTCGGTAAGCAGCGGTCCGGCGGCCTTGAACAGCGACGATATCACCTGGTTGCGGCCGGCGGCCTTCGCGAGGTAGAGCGCGCCGTCGGCGCAACTGAGCAGGCTGTCGAGGGAGTCGATCACCTTGGCATCGTCGCCGCAAATGCCGACGCTGGTGGTGATGTGCACCGGGCCGGCGCGGGTGTTCATGTGCGTGTTGTCGATGGTCGAGCGGATGCGATCCGCGAGAGTCAGTGCCGTGCCGGCATCCGCTCCCGGGAGCAGCACGCAGAACTCCTCACCGCCATAGCGCACCAGCAGATCCTCCCGGCGAAGGCAATCGCCGACCTTGCGTGCAAACTCCCGGAGGACGTCGTCGCCCACAAGGTGGCCGAGGGTGTCGTTGACGCGCTTGAAATGGTCCATGTCCAGCATCAGCAGGCGAAGCGGCAGGCCGCCGCGACGGCACCGGGCGAGTTCCCTCTCTGCGAGTTCAATGAAGGTCCGGCGGTTGAAAACGCCGGTCAGCGGATCGACCGTGGCAAGCTTGTGCATTTCGTCCTCGGCGCGCTCCTTGTGCATGAGCAGAAAACCGAAGGAACTCAGCACGACCGTGGCAATGGCCAGAAGATAACCGAGGCCCGCCGCCAGCCCGCTCTCGGGCGAAACGAACGGCACTGCCGATGCGATGACTCCCAGCAGGGAACGCGTGAAGAACATCGCCACCAACAGACCATAGGCGATCATCATCAGCATGCGCGTGCGGCGCTGATGGTGGATGTCGCCCTTGCCAACCTGCCAGAAAACCGCAAGGCAGCACAGTCCCTGCGACAAGTCGCCGATGGGAACGAGGGCTGCGTGTCTTCCCGCCATCAGGACGCCAGCCACGACGACCGGCGCCGCGACAAGCCATGGAACGGGCAAGGTGCGTCGATGGAACTCCATCAGCGCCGCCGCCTGCATCATGAAACTCGCAGAAAGCATGAAGCTTCCCGCAACGAAGATCAGATCTGCGGGGATGACATCGTAGGCGGCAAATATGGCCCAGGCGCAGGCCTGCGCGAACAGGGACGCGCCCCACTTTCCCAGACCCTCGCGGGTTGCGTCGGCGAACGCCGCCCACAGCGCGCCCGCCATGACGGCGTTGCTCATCATGAGAACGGATAAAAGCGTGAATTTATTCAGCGCCATTGACGTTGTTGCCGCATCACGATCGGCGGTTCCGATGATTTAAGGCGTTGTCCGGCCAGTTTAAATCAGGGCGGGACGCGACACTACCGCTTTTGAGCCCGCTATCAATCGTCATTCCAGAAATCCCATGCCAATGGCATTGCGCAGGGGATTCCGGCGGTCAGTGTGTCAGCCACGGCCTATGAACGGCATTTTTGTGGCCATTACCGTCATGAATTGGACATTGGCGGAAAGCGGCAGACTGGCCATGTAAAGCACCGCCTTGGCCACATCCTCGACATCCATCATGGGTTCGGGTGTCACCGAACCGTTGGCCTGCGCAACGCCTTTGGCCATCTTTGCGGCAAGCTCGGTGGCCGCGTTGCCGACGTCGATCTGTCCGCAGGCGATGTCGTATTTGCGGCCGTCCAGAGAGGCACATTTGGTGAGACCTGTCACCGCATGCTTGGTGGCCGTATAGGGCGATGAGTTCGGGCGGGGCGTGTGCGCGGAAATCGAGCCATTGTTGATGATGCGTCCCCCGCGCGGATCCTGCGCCTTCATGATGCGAAAGGCTTCCTGTGTGCAAAGGAAAACACCGTGCAGGTTGACGTCAACCACAGCCTTCCATTTTTCAAAGGAGAAATCCTCCAGCGGCACCGCCGGCGAGCTGACACCCGCGTTGTTGAACAGCAGATCCAGCCTGCCAAAGCGCGCCTTGGTCGCGGCAAACAGCGCACGCACCGATTCCGGATCTGCGACGTTGGTGGGTACGGCAATCGCGTTGCCTCCTGCTGCACCCGCCTCCTTGATTGCCTGATCCAGCATTTCGGCACGCCGGCCGGCCAACGCGACGCTCCAGCCTTCTTTCAGCAGGGCGAGTGACGAAGCCTTGCCGATGCCTGAGCCGGCGCCAGTGACAATTGCAATCCTGCTTTGAGTATCCATGGAATTATCCAGTGAGGTCGGTGAACCGCCCGCGATCAGGGCTGCTCCATTGGGAGATAAAAATTATATAAAAATCAAACAGTTAACTCTCTACATCAAAGGGTTTGCGACATGCCTGTCGAGAAAATCCACGGTGATCGGCCAGATCCGGTGGGCCAGGTCTGCATGGTGGTTGTCCGTTTCCATTGAGACAAATCCGTGCAACGCATCGTGGAAGAAGTGATATTCAAACGGCTGGCCGTTGCCCATCAGGCCGCCGGCAACCCGCAATTGCATATCGGGCGGAGAGATGGTGTCCCGCCCTCCCCAGAACAGGCAGGTCGCGCATTTGAGCGTCTTGACGGTGTCGAAACCGAGCCTTGGCCGCAGATCGCTGGGCTGTTCATCGCGGATGGACGGATAGTTGATGACGATGGCGCGCAATTCCGGCGTATCGGCGCCGAACTCGATGGCAAGTCGCGCGCCCATGCAGTAGCCGATGGCCGCGGTGCGTTTGCGGTCGACGCCGGGTTGCGACACCAGAAAATTCCAGCCGTCGGTGATCGCTTTCAGGAATTCCGCATCCTTGTGCTTTTGCTGCATGGGGCCGCCAAGGCCGATCTGGCCCTCGCCCATGGCACCCAGTGCGTGGAACATATTGACGGCGAAGGCGGCGTAGCCCAGTCGCGCGAGGCGTTCGGCGTTCTCGCGTATTTCGGAGGTGTTGCCGTTGGCGTGATGAATGAACAACACGCCTGGCCTCGCGGCATTTCCGGGAGGCGCGGCGAGGAAGCCTGAGACCCTGTCTTTTTCGAGGGTCGTGTTTCTGGTGAGAATGCGCATGCGGTCTCCGTTATTTCGCGAAAGTTTGGATTGATTCCCCGATTGTATCGACCAATCGGGGGAAGACGCAGAAATGGGCGCGGCATGCCGCTGGCACCCGATATCTACTGCGGGTTCAACCGCCCTGAGTGCCTGCCGGGCGCAGCACGAATGCCATCAGCGTACTGACCACGGTGAACAGGGCCATGGCGGCGATCACCAGCGACCAGTGGATGCCGATGATTCCGCCGACGATGCCGATCGTGACGCCGCTGAATGCGCGCAGGCCGCCGGAGGCCATGGAGAAAAGCCCGATGACCCGCCCGCGCATGTGGGCCGGGGCTTCGAGTTGTACCAGCGTCTGCGACATCGCAAAGAACGAAAGTTCCAGGAAGCCGGCGATGAAAAGAAGGCCGAGCGCCAGGGGGTACCAGTGTGTCGCGGCGAATGAGGCCATGGCCACACACCACACCAGCGCCAGCACGCAGGCCGTGCGCGGCTTGGCGCGCAACCATCCTCCCGACTCCAGCAGCACACCGGCGACGAGGGCGCCCAGGCCGTCGGCGGCCAGCAGCATGCTGTAGGAAAAATCCGCCTCGGTGTGGCCCAAGCCATGCGCGAATTCCGGCATCTGCGCCGAATAACCCCCGGCTATGAAAAACGAGGCGCCACCGGCCAGAAGCGTCATTGACACGATGGCGGGTTTGCCGGCGATCTCCCGGATCGTGGATACGATGTCGGACAAACCGCGCATTGCACGGGGCGGCGGCGGAATGCCCACGCGGAATTTCGGGCCGTAGGGTGCCTTCCACAACCAGTAGATCATCGGCACGTAGATGAGGGCATTGAACAGGATCCCCCATGCCGGTCCCATTGCCAGCATCAGAATTGCACCCACCGCGGGGCCCGCCACCAACCCGAGGGTGCGCGAGGTTGAATTCAGGCGCACGGCGCTGTGCAGTTGCTGCGGACCTACGATGTCGTGTATCAACAACTGGGAACTGGGCCCCCACAACACACCGGCAAAACCGTGGACAGTAAGCAGCACCATCGCGTGCCATACCTGCAGGGTGTCGGTGATGAACAGCACGCCCCAGCCGATTGAGACGGCCATGAACATCGCCATGCCGATCTGGATGAGACGGCGGGGATCGAAGCGGTCCGCGAGGGCGCCTGAATACACGGAGAAGAACAGGAACGGCAGCCAGTGCGAAAGCGCCGCGAATCCGCCCAGCGCCGGTGATTGGAACTTCTGATAAAGAATCCAGTAGCTGATGGCGTGTTCGATGCTGTCGGCCATCATCGCGAGGGCCGAGACGATGAAATAGATCCGGAAGCCGGGAACCCGCAGCGCGGCAAACGCCTTGGGATTGTTGGTGCTTTGCGCGGTGGTGCTCAATTTTCGTCTCTGTGGGCCGGTCAGGTACGCCGTGCGGCGCGTGCCAACCGATGGAAAGGGCGCGAATGATAACCGTTAATGCGCGGTGGAATTCTGCGGTGCTCGGCTAGAATGAGAATTCACGAATGCCCCGGAAACTCCGAATCCATGCCCATCGACCCCGTACCATTGCAGTGGCCCGAACAGGGTGTCACGCGCGTGCCGTATCGCGTGTATGAGGATCCCGCAATTCACGCACGCGAACAGGCGCTCCTGTTCCGCGGCCCGACCTGGAATTACCTCGGGCTGGATTGCGAAATTCCCCGGCCAGGTGATTACAAGCTCAATTTTGTTGGTGAAACACCGGTCATCCTTTGCCGCGATGAAAACGGCGAGGTGCATGCCATGGTCAATCGCTGCGCGCATCGCGGAGCCCTGGTTTGCATCGATAAGCGGGGCAATCGCGAGCAACTCACCTGTGTGTACCACAACTGGTCCTACAACCTGCGCGGAGACCTGACCAGCGTGGCCTTCAAGCGCGGGGTGCGCGGCAGCGGAGGCATGCCCGCCGATTTCGACAACGCCAGGCATGGCCTTGAACGCCTGCGCGTTGCAAGTTTTCAGGGCATCCATTTCGGCACGTTTTCGGATGCGACGCCCTCCATCGAGCAATATCTCGGGCCGGTGATGTCCGCCTATCTGAAGCGGGCCTACGGCCGGCCCATGAAGGTGATCGGCGCGCACAGCCAGTACCTGAAGAACAACTGGAAGCTGGTGATGGAAAATGTGCGCGATCCCTATCACGCATCCATCCTGCATCTTTTTTTCGGTTCATTCGGCCTGTCACGCCAGACCATGAAGGGCGAGGCGCTGCTCGATGACACCGGCTGGCACCACCTTGTTTATACCAAGCGCGGCACAGACGACATTCGCGGCACGGAATACGAGGGCAACAAGCTGCCGAACATGAAATCGCACCTGAAACTCAACGATCCGAAAATACTGGAGGAGTGGCCCGAGTTCCCCGACGGGATTACCAACATGGTGCAGACTGTGTTTCCCGCGGTGACCTTTCAGCAGATTTCCAATTGCCTGGGCGTTCGCCACATCGTGCCGCGCGGGCCGCACGAATGCGAATGGTTTTGGACCTTGCTGGGCTACGAGGATGATGAACCCTGGCAGACGAAAATCCGGGCGCGCCAGGCCAATTTGATCGGGCCGGCCGGGTTCATATCCCTGGAGGATGGCGCCGTCACCAATTTCGTACAGCGTGGAATTCAGGGCGGGAATCCCGATGCACTGGCGGTGGTCGAAATGGGCGGGAGCCACACCACATCAGGGGAGGATCGCGTCACCGAAGCCACCATACGCGGTTTCTGGAAGGGCTATCGCGAGGTGATGGGGTTATGAGCGGGGCTATTAGCGGGGAAAGGACGGAGGCGCGACTCAGGGTCGAAGAACTCCTGCGCGAGTACGTGGCGTGCATTGACGACGGCCGATATGAAGAGTGGCCGGCCATGTTCACCGAGGAATGCCGCTACCTGATCATTCCGCGCGAAAGCCATGAGCAAGGGTATGTGTCCGGCTTTTACCTGTGCGAGAGTCGCGGCATGCTGAAAGACCGCATCCTTTGCCTGCGTGAAACCGCAATTTACGAGTCGCAGCAGTACCGGCATCTCATTGGTGGAACAAGGGTTCTTGAAATTTCATCTGCCGGGTGTCGTGCGGAGACGCCGTTTGCCGTGATCAGAACCACCCAGGATGGCGCGATGTCACTGTTTGCCGCCGGCAAATATGTCGATGACGTGGTTTTCGAGGGTGACAAGGCGTTATTCCGGGAGAAACTGGTTCTCACCGATTCAACGCGCATCGACATCCTGATCGCCGCGCCGCTTTAGGAAAACGCCGAACAAGGGGCCTACGCCGAATGGTACTTACTTAATCTTTTTCGGGTGTCCATGTTTGCGGACATGCTCTGTAATTGTGGCGCGTGGTTTGTCCATTGTCGGATAGTTTTTAGGTCGTCGCTTGATTGCT
>CAIUKQ010000513.1 GCA_903899705.1 uncultured beta proteobacterium | reverse complement strand
GGGGGTGACGCGGGACGACGACAGCCTGGACGAACATTTCCACGATACGGTCGCGGGCGGGGACTGGCTGTGCGACCAGATCGTCAACGTGGTGGAGCAGATCAAGGGCGGGTCCATCAAGGCCTATGCGATTGCCACCGCGGAGCGCTCACCGGCGCTGCCGGATGTGCCGACAACCCGGGAGGCCGGCCTGCCCTCTTACGAAGTCAGCGCGTGGAATGCGATGTTCGCCCCCAAGGGGACGCCGAAAGACATCGTCGCAAAGCTCAATGACGCACTGGTGAAGGGCCTCAACGACGCCACCACTCGAAAACGCCTGCTCGACCTTGGCGGAATTCTTCCGACAAAACAGGAGCAGACGCCCGAATGGCTCGGCGAATTTGTGAAGAAGGAGGTCGCGCGTTGGGCGCCGATCCTCAAGGGCGCAGGTGGCGACAAATAGGGCAAGCGCCGGATGACCGCCTCGATGGAATTCTTCAAGGCCGATGTCATCGTCGTCGGCGCCGGCGGCGCGGGTCTGAGGGCGGCGATTGCAGTGGCGGAGTCGGATCCGTCGCTGGTGGTTGCGCTGCTCTCGAAGGTCTACCCCATGCGCAGCCACACGGTGTCCGCGGAAGGCGGCGCCGCGGGGGTGACGCGGGACGACGACAGCCTGGACGAACATTTCCACGATACGGTCGCGGGCGGGGACTGGCTGTGCGACCAGGACGTGGTGGATTATTTTGTCGCCCACTGCACCGGGGAGTTGGTGCAGCTTGAGCACTGGGGATGCCCGTGGAGCAGGAAGCCCGACGGACACGTGAACGTGCGCGCCTTCGGCGGAATGAAGATCGAACGCACCTGGTTTGCCGCGGATGTCACCGGCTTTCACATGTTGCACACGCTATTTCAGACATCCACGAAATATCCCTCGATACGGCGCTTTGACGAGTACTTCTGCAGCGACCTCCTGGTCGAGGACGGCCGTTGCCAGGGCGTGGTTGCCATTGAAATCGCCACCGGCAATTTCGTCACCCTCCAGGCCGGCGCCGTGGTCATGGCCACCGGCGGCGCGGGCAGGGTGTTTCGCGAAAACACCAATGGCGGCATTGTCACCGGCGACGGCATGGCCCTCGCCTATCGACACGGGGTGCCGCTGTGCGACATGGAATTCGTCCAGTACCACCCCACCTGCATGCTGGGCACGGGGCTGCTGTTCACAGAGGCCTGCCGCGGCGAAGGCGGGTTCCTGCTGAACAAGGATGGATACCGCTACCTGCAGGATTACGGACTGGGTCCGGCGTCGCCCGAGCCGCGCAACAAGGCGATGGAACTGGGCCCGCGCGACCGCCTCAGTCAGGCGTTCTGGCACGAGCAGAAGAAGGGGCGCACTTTGGCCACCTCGCGCGGGGAGGCCGTGCAACTGGACTTGCGCCACCTCGGAGCGAAGAAGCTGCACGAACGCCTGCCACTCATCTGTGAACTCGCCAAAGACCACCTCGGGATCGATCCGGCGCAGGCAACGATTCCTGTGCGACCTGCGGTCCACTACACCATGGGCGGCATCCGCGTGGACATCAACGCCGCCTCGCAAATGCCCGGTCTGTATGCGGCGGGCGAGTGCGCGAGCAACGGCATTCACGGCGCCAACCGCCTCGGATCGAATTCATTGGTCGAAACACTGGTGTTCGGCAAGGTTGCCGGACTGCAGGCAGCGGCGTTTTCAAAAACAGCGTCCCTTGCGCCGGAGTCGACGATCCGCAAGCAGGCCGCAGACGCGCAGGCGCGGGCACTGCGCCTTGTCACCGATCCGGGCAAGGGCGACCGCGTCGCCGCTCTGCGCGGTGAAATGGCGCAGACCATGGAAGATGGCTGCGGTATTTACAGGATCGGGGCCGAGCTGCAATCCACCTGCGACAAGCTCGCCGATCTCAAGGAACGCTATGCGCGGGTGCGCGTTGACGATGCCTCGAACAACTGGAACACCGCGTGGCTGCTCGGGCTGGAGCTCGGATACCAGCTCGATGTCGCGCAGGCCATGGCGCACTCGGCGATGGAGCGCCGCGAATCACGCGGATCCCATCAGCGCCTTGACGGCTTCACGGAACGCGACGACAGCCAATACCTCCGGCACACGCTCGCGCACCATCAAGCCGGAGGCCCGCCACGCATCGATTACTGCCCCGTCACCATTACGCGTTCGCCCCCCGGCGTCAGGGCCTACGGAGCGGCAGGCGAAGCCGAGGAACAAAAAGAACAGAAGGTATCCGGTGAATAATTCATTACAAATCATGAAGTTGGAGGTTATGCGGTATCTCCCTGAAAGCGACCCGGAGCCCCGCCACCAGGTTTATGAAGTGCCCTATTCCGACACCGGTTCGGTACTGGAGGCACTGCAATACATCAAGGATGAACTCGACCCCACACTGAGCTTCCGATGGTCCTGCCGCATGGCCATCTGCGGTAGTTGCGGTATGAACATCAACGGCGTACCGCGGCTCGCCTGCCGGACTTTCCTGCGTGAATATTTTCCGGGCCCGGTTCGCATCGATGCCCTCGCGCATTTTCCGGTGGAACGCGACCTGGTGATATCCGCGGCGGATTTCATCGCCAAACTGGAGAGCATCAAGCCCTACATCATTCCGCGCGTCGAGCGCGACGTTTCGGAGGGCGAATACCTGCAAACGCCGCTGGAGCTTGAAAAATTCAACCAGTTCACCAAGTGCATCAACTGCATGCTGTGCTATGCGGCCTGCCCGCAATATGGGATTGATCCCGCCTTCCTCGGACCGGGGGTGATTGCCCTTGCCCACCGCTACAACGCCGACTCGCGCGACGGCGCCGCCGAAGAACGCATGGGGCAGTTACATGCCGAGGAGGGTCTGTGGAGCTGCACGGCCGTCGGCTATTGCTCGGAGGTCTGCCCCAAGGATGTGGACCCGGCAAACGCGGTCAACCAGAACAAGATGGCCAGCGCGCTGGACTATTTCCTTCGCTTCGTGAAGCCCGGGGACAAATCATGAACGTCCGCCGTCCCTATGTGCGCAGGATGGAACCCGGCTGGTGGTGGAAGAACGCCTTTCTGCTGCGCTACATGATTCGCGAGATGACTTCGTTGCTGGTGGCGGTCTACGCCTTTGTGCTGCTCGCCGGCGTTTTTGCGTTGAGTCGCGGCGACGCGGCGTATCGCCAGTGGCTGGATGTCATGGCAAACCCATGGTCGGTGGCGTTTCACGGGTTGTTGCTGGCCGTGTTTCTCTACCATTCCTGGAGCTGGTTCGAGATCATGCCCAAAACCCTGCCGCAGATCCGGCTGGGCGGCAGGCGCCTGCCCGCCGCCGCAATTACCTGGGGCGGCCTCGCGGCGACGGTGGCGTGCTGCGGCATTTTGCTGGGAGGCACGCTGTGGCTCACCCGGTAAAAAGATCCAATGCGCCCGTGTTCTGGCTGCTTTTTGGTGCGGGCGGGATGCTCGCCGCACTGCTGGGACCGATGCTGGTATTGATCACCGGGATCGCGGCGCCCCTGGGCTGGGTACTGCCGCCGGACGCACTGTCCTACGACAACATGCTGGCATTTTCGAGAAACATCCCTGGCAAGCTTTTCATTTTTGCCGTGGTCACGCTGTTTGTCTGGCACGCGGCACATCGCATTTACCACACGCTTCATGACCTGGGGATTCGACGCAACCGGCTGTCCATGGGCTTTTGCTATGGAATTTCCCTCGCGGCCACTCTGCTTGCCGGGTACGCGCTGGTCATCATCGGTTTCTGATCCGCCCGCACGCCCCTTGCATTGGGACCTACAGGGTGATGATGACTTTCTGATACAGCCCGCCAAAGGACACTTCCTTGGTAATCGAGGCGGCAGAAAATCCCTCGGGCAACCATGCGGAAATATCCGAGCGCCACAAGTCGAGGGCAAATGGTTCCAGCCATGCAAGCACCGGCCGGAACAGATACCGAAGCGGATGATGCCAGCGTGGGCGGTGGTAATCGACGATCACCAGCCTTCCTCCCGGCTTGAGCACGCGCAGGGCCTCGCTCAGGGTCTTCACCCTGACCGCCTCCGGCTGTTCGTGCAGGAGGAAGAACAGCACGGCCTGGTCATACACGGCGTCGTCAAACCGCAGGTCGGTGGAATCCGAATGCACGGTTCTCACAGTGGAGCCTTGCGGAAGTTTTCCGCGGAGATTGGCCAGCTGGATCGGCAATACATCCACGACGTCCAGTGATCCGTCCGGCCCGATGCGCCTCGCAAGCCGCTCGGTGAAGTCTCCATAGACGCAGGCTACCTGCAGCGTTCGTCCGGTGAGAATGCACCCCAGCGCATCAAGCGCCTCGTCGCGCAGCCGTGAAAAATTGCCCCAGAGAATGAGATTCACCAGCCATTGCCGCTCGAACAGCGCAACCGCCCTGGGATGGACGTAGGCCCACCAGTAGGTTTCCTCGAGATAGGCCGGTATCAATGGCCACCCCGCATCAAGCGTCGTGGCCGTCCCGGGTTCATTCGGTGGTGTCATAAATCGATTGTCCAGCCAATTCAGAGATATCCGGTTGCGCCAAATCAACTGCCGGAAGAATACCGGCATCCACGCAACAGGGGTGGCCTTGCATCACATTTGATCCAGATCAAAGACGGACGCCGTTCCGCCTGACAGCATCTTGCGAACCTCGGAGGCCTCATGGAAAAAAACAAATTGCGACGCGTATTGGCACTGGTTGTGATCCTTCTCGCGGCGGCTTGCGCAACGCAGCTGACGGTTTCCGATACCAAAAAGGAACCCATTGCCAGGATAGAAATGGGCGTGGGGCATTTCAACCGCGACGGAAAGCCATTCCACAACTGGGACAAGGACAAGGAAATACCGGCGGTGTGCTCCCGCTGCCATGGCGCGACCGGAGTGCCCGAGTACCTGCAAACCGGAAAGAACACGCCGGCTGCCCATGTGAAGAACGGATTTGCATGCACCAACTGCCATGCCGACCTGCTGACCTATGAACGCCACAAGGTCCCGAAGGTGACCTTTGCGAGCGGCCTCAGCGTCGACAGCGGAAACAACAATTCCAACCTGTGCATGACCTGCCATCAGGGACGCGAATCCACCGCCAGCGTCAACAAGGCCATCGCCGGACAGCCCCTTGACGCGGTCAATCCCAAGCTGCCCTTCGTGCACGTGCATTATTTGCCGGCGGGCGCGACGATGTTCGGCACCCAGGCCAAGGTCGGCTATGAATACACCGGCAAAAAATATTCCGGACGCTTCGAGCATGTCGATGACATGAATGCGTGCACGAACTGCCACGATCCGCACCGCGGCGAAGTCCACGTCGAGAAATGCGGCAGCTGTCACGAGGGCGTGAAGTCGCTTGCCGATACAAAGGGAATCCGCGAGAACTCCAAGGGCGACTGGGATGGCAACGGCCGCGTCGAGGGCGTTGCCCGGGAAATCGACAACCTGAGGAGCGAGCTCTACGCAGCCATCCAGCAGTACGCCCGGACGGTCAGCGGCACGCCCATTGCGTTCACCGCGGCGGAGTATCCCTACTGGTATGCCGACACCAACGGCAACGGCAAGATCGACAAGGAAGAGTTCCGTCCCGACAATTCCTACAAGGCCTACACCCCGCGCCTGGAGCAGGCCGTCTACAACTACAGCTTCGTGCTGCGCGATCCCGGAGCCGCGTACCACAACGGCAGCTATGCGGCGCAACTCCTGTATGACTCGCTTGAAAGCCTGGCGGCCAGCGGCAAGGTCGACGCCGGCGTCAAGGGCAAAGTGCGCCCGGCACCCTGACCGGAACTCCCATGGAAAACCAGGCACCACTGCACCGTCACTTCCTTCACTACTCAGAACTCCCGGCAAGCATGCGCGTGCTCTACACAGCCGCCATGCTGATTCTTGGCATGGCGTACCTGTTTGCCGGGATCTACCTCTTTCACACCTACGCCGGCAAGGACGGCGACGCCAAGTCGCTGTCCTATGACGACCTTGTCGTCGCGTATTCAGGCAGCGGCAAGGGATCGAAACTGGAGACGGCGCTGAGCAGCGCCATGTCGGACATGCTGCCCGCCGCCGATCGGGATGCGATCGTCGCCTGGGTGCGCAAAGGCGCGGACCCGGTCGAGCATGGCAAGACGATCAAACCGCTGATCGAGGCCAACTGCCTGGAGTGCCACGACGGCAAGAGCAATCCGCACCTCACCAATCTTTCAACCTACGAGAGCATGAAGGCCGTGCTCGATCGCGATACCGGCGCGGAAATCTTTACCCTGGTTCGCGTCTCGCACATCCATCTGTTCGGCGTGACTTTCATATTTTTCCTGATGGGCCTGATCTTCGGCCATGCCTACGTGCGGCCGGTGTGGCTCAAATGCACCCTCATGGCCGCACCGTTCGCCTGTATCGCAACCGACATCAGCTCCTGGTACATGGTGAAGGTGTTCCATCCGTTTGCCTACCTGACCATGGCCGCCGGTGGTCTGATGGCGCTGTGCTTCACCACCATGTGGTTCATTGCCATGTACCAACTGTGGATCGGCAAAACGCCCGCGGTCGTGATGGAACGACGGGGCGTGGTCGACACCCTGGTGGGATAGGTTCAGCGTGGGGCAAGCATCCAGCTGACAATGGCCTTGAGATCTTCGTCGGTGACGTCCTTGTTCACCGCGGTCATGGCCTTGTCCCCCCATATGCCCTTTGACCCGGCGCGCATCCTTCCCAGCACCGCGGCTTGCGCACCGGCAACACCCTTGTATTTGCCCGCAATCTCGCGCACCGATGGTCCTGTGCCCTTCTCGTCCATTTTGTGACACCTGACGCAGCGCTTGCTTTCGGAAAGGGCCTTACCCGCCTCCGCATCAACCTGCGCGCTCGCCTGGGACAGGGAGACCATCAAACCAATTCCAACAATTATTTTGTAATTCAAAGACATACACCATCCTCCATGATTAGAATTGAATCACCAGCCATATTGCCAAATCAATGACTCATCAATACCGGTACCGTCATTGACTCAAAAATCGTCCGCGTCGCCCCGCCCAGAATCCGCTCCCTGGTGCGCGAATGCCCGTAGGCCCCCATGACAATCAGATCCGCGCTCATGTCGGCGGCGCGGGAGAGGATCGCACAGCCGACATCCCCGTCGATGCTGCGCTGGGAAGATACCGAGGCCTTGACACCGTGGCGTGCAAGAAACAGCGAGATATCGGCTCCGGGCTCCTCGCCGTGCCCCTCTTTGTCCTTTTCCGGGTCGAACACCATCACCGACACCTCCTTCGCACCTGTGAGAAGCGGCATCGCACCGGTTGCCGCATGCAGGGCCTGCGGCGAAGAATTCCATGCGAGCAGCACGCGCACACCCAGCGAATCAAACCTTCCCGTGTAGGGAATCAGGAGCACGGGCCTGGGAACCGCCAAAACAAGGTCTTCGGCGAAATGCGCACCGACGCGGGGATCAATCTCCGCATCCCTCTGATCCTGGCCTGCAATCACCAGGTCGGCATATCCGGCACTCAGAGTCGCGGCCTCCAGCGCACCCCCGGCATCCTCGCGCCACTCGGTGCGCACATCCGCATACCCGGCACAAACCGCCTGAAATTCCGCCTGGGCCTGCGAACACGCGGCAGCCATCTGCTCGCGCACCGCCGCCATGAGGCCTGCGCTCCACTGGCCATCGACGTTTCGGGGCGTGACCAGCAGGTTGACCGAAAACAGTCCGATCAGATGTCCGCCGGTCTTTGCGGCGAGCTTCAGCGCAATCTCAAGGCGCGCCTGTCTCCGAGGGTGCGCATCCAGGTGAACCATTATCGTCTTGTATTCCATGAAGGTCCCTCCATAGCGAATTGCCGGCACAGTGGAAACATATGCCGATGCAGCAACGTCCAGTTGACGCACGTCAAGTACCGGATTCAAAGTCACGCGGGGGGGATCTGGGTGAGGACACCGTGCCGGGGGTTCATGATCCCCGACACGGCTGAGGGAGGTCCTCAACCATCGCAGTGTCTGGGGGGCACTGCGATTTGCGGACCGATTCGAAGATCCGCTTACTGCTGCGTGCCGGATTTACCTATGACACGCCCATGAACGACTAAAGAATATTCAATCGCATGACACATGCTTTTGATCCAGATCAATCCCGGCCTGATCAATGAAAGCGTACTGCAACTACTTGGCCGGGGTGGTGGAAGGAGCGGGAGTCTGGTCCGGCGCTTTCTCAAACATGTGTACATTCCCCCGGTGCATGCCCCCACCATGCTCCGAAGCCGCCCCATGCATCGAACTCATGCGCGCATGCATATCCGCCATCTGCATCGGCCTGTTTTCGCCGTGTCGATGCGACTGGGCACCGGGTGCAGCCTCTCCTTGCGCCATCGGCCCGGAATGGGAATGATCGCCATCCGCGAATGCAGCAGCACTTCCACCGATCAGAGCCAACGCAGCGATTGCGGCCAGAGTCTTTGTCATCATTTCATTTCTCCTGTGAATTTGAGGTAGTACTCGAAGTTGGAGAAGTCCGGCCCCGTTTAGTTTCCAAACCAGCGCGTATTTCCTGTAACAGCATGTGTCGGCTGTTACAGATCCGAAAAACTGGCCGGTTGCTGATACAGATCAACGCAACATTGCAGTCTCCGACTGATGATGTGCAGACAATCCATGAAGGAGAACATCATGAAACCCAACGTAGGCACCGCCGACATGATCGGCCGCATCATCCTTGCGCTGGCCCTGTTTTCAATGGCCTTGTTCCTGGAAGGCAACGCGCGTTGGTTCGCTACACTCGGGTTCATTCCCTTGCTGACAGGTTCGCTTCGTTTCTGTCCGCTATACACAATGTTCGGGATCAGCACCTGCCCGAAAGCGTAGCAAAAGCCGGATGCACATTGCCTTCCTCCTCGTTGCGATGCATCCGAGACCAGGCTGACCAGCAGGATCCCCGTTGTAGAATTCAAGCCCTACCGGTTACTCGATCCGGGATCATTTGCTGCTACCTATTGGATTAGGAAAACAACCATGAGCGAACTTGAACGCTGGCAGGGAAGATTTGCCGTATCGAATTACGTGTTCGGCGAGGAGCCCAACACCTTTCTGGCTTCCTGCGCGAATTTGCTTCCCAAATCCGGAAAAGCCCTCTCCGTGGCCGATGGCGAGGGGCGAAATGGCGTGTTCCTTGCACAGCAGGGACTCGACACGCTCTCGATTGACTTCTCTCCAAACGGGCAGGCCAAAGCGGCCGCGCTCGCAAAAAAGCGCGGCGTTCATTTGCGCACCGAACTATGCGATGTCCATGCGTGGACATGGCCCGAGGCCGAATTTGACGTGGTCGCCGAAATATTCACCCAGTTCTCGACTCCTGCGGAACGGGCCGACAAATGGGCGGGGATGAGTCAGACGCTGAAAAAGGGCGGACTCCTGCTGATCGAGGGCTACACGCCCAAACAGCTGCAATATGCCACCGGCGGGCCGAAGCAGATCGAACACCTTTACACCAGGGAAATGCTCGAGAAGGCATTTTCGGCCTTCTCAAAACTGGAAATCAGGGAATACGACACCCTCATGTCCGAGGGCGACGGCCACTCGGGCATGGCGGCGGTCATTGACCTCATCGCGTGGAAATGAGCAGGAACCAGGACCGATAATCGCATCCCTTTCATATCGCCCCGAACAGAACGCCGCAACCACAAAGCAGGCGACCATCGTTCATGGTCATCGCCCCCGCTAAAAATAGAAGCTGGCCAGCAACTCGAAGCGCATCGAATTCTGTATTTCGCCGAATTCCGCTTTCACTCCGCTCGACAGGAAAAATGCCCGGGCGCGCAATCCGACGTTCGTGTAACCGGTGTATCGAACCTCAGGCCCCCGCGATTAAACCCTTGTTAAAGACCGGTTCCTTTGATATAGATCCTCTAAGAGGCAATGGAAGCCGGCTCCCGGTTATTGAGCAGCATACGAGCCAAGCGCCCATCATCGAGGCGATAGACGGTATCGAAACCCTCGATCATGCGGTGGTCGTGCGTCACCGCGATCACCGCCGATTGGCGTTCCCGCGCGATCTTTCGCAGCATTGCCATCACCTTGATGCCCCTCTCAGTGTCGAGCGCCGCCGTGGGCTCGTCGGCGAGCACCAGACGCGGCTCGTTGGCAAGCGCCCGACCGATCGCCACGCGCTGCTGTTCGCCGCCAGACAGATTGGCCGGCAACGACTCAGCGCGATGCGCTATCTCCAGGTAGCCGAGTAATTCCGTCGCGCGGCGCGGCGCGTCGCGCCGCCCGGTGCCATTGATCTGCATGACCAGCGCAACGTTCTCCCGCGCGGTCAAGAACGGAATCAGATTGTGCTGCTGAAAAATAAAGCCAATATTCTGCCGACGGTAGGCGCGCACGTCTATCCCCGTCGGGCCATTGTTGTAGACCTCACGGCCATTCAGGGCAATTCGCCCGGTGGTTGGCTCCAGGATCAGGCTGATAGCAAGAAGCAACGTGCTCTTACCGGAACCGCTGGGGCCCAGTAGCGCCGCTAGCTCGCCGCCTTCGACGTTGAAGGTCGTGGGCTTCAGCGCCTGCACAGCGAGCTCACCCTGACCGAAGGTCATCGAAACATTGTCGACTTCAAGTACCGGCGGCATGTCAGCCACCGAGCGCTAATTGCGGGGGCGTACGCAGCGCATGCCAGATCGCCATCAAGCTGGCGAGCACTCCGCCCCCCAGCATTACTAGAAAGGTAATGGCCGTCTCCTGCGGCAAGAAAACCAAAGTGCGCGGGAATCCTGGCACGATCAATTCCCGCAGTCCGTAGGCAGCGGCGAAGCTCGCAAAAGTCAGCGCCAACGACTGCTCCATTATCAATCGCACGATGACCCAGTTCGGCGCGCCAATCAGCTTCAGCGTGGCAATCGATTTGATCTTTTCGATCGTGAGCACATAGATAATGAGCGCGATAATGACGATCGAGACAATGATCAGCAGCACGCGAAACAATCCTAGTACTGCCGACATCTTGCTTAGCCTGCCTTCGAGCATCAGCGTACGCTCCTCGCCTGTCGTATAGACATTGAAGTAGAGCCAGTCTCGGATGTTCCCCGCCACCGCGTTGGCGTCCGCTCCCGGTGCAAGCTTGATCAGAACCGCGTTGACAGTGTCGCCGGGGGACGACAGCAGCGGCAGCAGCCGGCTGACTTGTTCCGACGAGTAGCCGGCGCGTTCCAGGCGTTTGATGTTGGCCGAACGTGCGGCGACAAGCGCCCGATTATCCTGCTGGAACTGCACTTCCTGCGCATCTGGCAGCGATAGATACACGATCGGGTTGCCGCCGGAATCGACCGCGCCATGGGTAATGCCGACCACGGTATAGTAATGAGTGCCAAAGAGAGCCTTGTCACCCAGCGTAAGCCCAAGTTTGTTATCGGCGACCAGTTCGAAGTGTGGGGCCTCTATCGCACGCCCACGCACGATGTGCTCGGGCCCACCCAAACCGCCGAAAACGTCGTAGCCAATAATAGTGAACTGCTGGCTCTGGCCTCCAATGTCCCGCTGCGCGCCATAAATCACCAGCGGGCTGGCCTTGGCTACACCAGGCGTCGCGGCTGCGCTCCTATAGCTAGGCGCGCTCAAAAACCAAGTGCAACATATCTTGGAGAGAATGTTGCATGGGGAAAAACTACCGACAGTTGAGTATTGAAGAACGAACGATGATCCAGACGCAACTTCAGATGGGAATCAAACCGGCGGCGATTGCCCAGGG
>CAIUKQ010000512.1 GCA_903899705.1 uncultured beta proteobacterium | reverse complement strand
CATCATGCATGGTGGCTGGCTCCTTGAGTGTTGGATGGTTGTTTCGCAACTCCAACTTAGCACGCATCGAGCCGGCCTTTTTACACGACACTTCAGGGGCTTATCCTTAAGTAAGTACCATTCGGCGTAGGCCCCCTTGTTGTATTTTCCTAAAGGAGAACCGAATGGCAACGTTTGTCGTCGCTCATGGCGCATGGTCCGCGGGTTGGGTGTGGAAGAAAATACGGCCGCTCATGCGGGGTTTCGGGCATGACATTTTCACGCCCACCTATACCGGCCTCGGCGAGCGCGTGCATCTGGCCAACGCGGACATCGATCTCGAAACGCATATCGCCGATATTCTGGGCGTGCTGGAAATGGAGGACCTGCGCGATGTCGTGCTGATCGGACACAGTTACGGCGGCATGGTGGCCACCGGTGTGGCGGATCGCGCCGCCCATCGCATTGCTCGCCTGGTCTATCTGGATGCCTTTGTGCCCAGGAACGGCCAGTCCCTGCTTGACCTGGGCAGTCCCGCGCGGCGAAATGTGCAGCCCGGCGACTGGCGCGTTGCCCCCAATCCGCCGCCTCCAGACACGCCCGCGAGCGACATCGAGTGGATCACACCGCGGCGCGTCCCGCACCCGGTGAAATGCATGCAGCAGAAAATCCGCCTGACCGGCGCGGTTGAAAAGCTGCCGCGCAGCTATATCTACTGCACCCGTCCTGCGCAGGGCGACGGATTCCGGCAGTTCGCGGATCGCGCGAAAACCGAAAAGGGCTGGCAGTACCTGGAGATCGACGCGAGCCACAACCCGCATGTCACCAATCCTGGAACTCTTGCACGCATGCTCGACCGCATCGCCACCGGCCGTTGGCCCGTACCGGTAAAGGCCTCGCGCTAGTTTGACGTGAACGTGTAGACGTCCATCGCCAATACCGAACCTTCGACGGTGTCGTAGGTTCGAAGCGGCACGGCATCCCTGCCGCCCGCGCCCAGGGCAAAAAACAGTGGAAGGAAATGCTCATCGCTTGGATGGGCGCGCACCGCATGAGGCGCGGTTTCACGATAAGCGATCAGCGCATCATGTTCATGCGCTGCAATGCGTTTGTGCACCCACTCCTGGAATTCCAGAACATAGGGCGCCGGCTGTCCGCCAAAACTGCGGCCCCATTCGCGCAAGTTGTGCGTCATTTGGCCCGAGCCGATCAGCAGGACGTCCTCGGCAGCCAACGGGGCAAGTGCCTGACCCAGGCGATAGTGATGCGCAGGGCCCAAATGGGTCTGAAGGGACACTTGCACCACCGGAATATCCGCTTTGGGGTACATGTGCAGCAGAATCGACCACACACCGTGATCCAGGCCGCGAAGGTCTTCGGCATCTGAAGGCAAACCAGTGTCTGCCAGCAACAATTTCGCGCGCTCGGCCAGGTCCGCGGAACCCGGAGCCGGATAGCGCAGGCGATACAAAGGCTCCGGAAACCCGTAGAAATCGTGAAACGTTTCCGGATGCGGCATGGCGGTAATCAGGGGCTGTTCGGTATCCCAATGCGCGGATGCAACCAGTATGGCGCGGGGGCGCGGCAGCGAGTCCGCCAGTGCGCGCCATGCCTTGCCCACATCACCGGGTTCCAGCGCATGCATGGGTGAGCCATGGGAAATGAAAATGGCGGGAAGCATCGCGGTCCCAATCAACGAAAACCTGATGCTACTCCGGCTGTATGCCGGCGGCCTTCACGATCCTTGCCGTCGCGGCGATTTCGCGCCGGATGCTGGCGGTAAATCCCTCCGATCCCAGCGTTTCCACGACGATGCCCGCAGCGAGCAGCTTCGCCTTGATCGCCGGTTCATTGGCGGCCTTGATGATTTCGCCCTCGACACGCTTGATGACCGGCATCGGCACGCCGGCCGGCGAAAAGTAGGCCATCCACCCTTGCGGCCGGTCGTAGCCGGGCAGGGCTTCGCCCACCGTGGGCACACCGGGCATTTCGCTGAAGCGATCCGTGTTGTTGATGGCGACCACCCGCGCCTTGCCCGCCTGCACCATTCCTTTGAACGTGCCGATGGTGCCGATGGATACCGGCGTGCGCCCGCCCAGAAGATCCTGCACCGCCTGCGGACCGCTCTTGTAGGGCACATGCACCCACGACACATTGCTGATTTCGCCGATCATGTATCCGGACAGGTGGTGCGTCGTTCCGATGCCGGTGGTGGAGTAGGAGACCTTGCCGGGATTGCGTTTTGCGTAATCGATCAGTTCGGCAAAGGTATTGGCTGGAAAATCCGCCGAAACGATCACCGCCGCAATGGCCTCGCCGACCCGCGCGACCGGAATGAAATCGCGCAGGGTGTCATAGGGCATGTCCTTCACAAGAAACTGCCGCATGATCATGGCGCTGGTGGAGGAGAACAACAATGTTTGCCCGTCCGGCGCAGCCCTCGCCACGGCTGTGGCCCCCTGCGCACCGCCGGCCCCGCTCTGGATTTCCACGAGAAAAGGCTGGCCCAGGTTCTGGCTCATTCTGTCACCGAGCGAACGGGCGGTAAGGTCGCCCGCGCCGGAAATGCTCAGGATCAGCCGGATCGGTTTGCTGGGATAACTTTGTGCCATGCCCGCGCCGGGCAAGGAAAGAATCACTGCCGCAACGCCGGCGCGAAGGCCGCGAATGACCCTTCCCGTTTTGGGCGGCACTGCTATTTCTCCGTGATCTGCTTGAAGATCTTCGCCACCTCGTCGATGTCCTTTCCGCCTTGCGCGGTCGAGACCCAGACGTATTGGCCGGCCTTGGCGAAATCGGGCATATCGTCAACATGTGCCTTGTCGGGCGCCACATCCTTGCGGTGGCTCACGGCCCCGGAGGTGCTGGCCCGCGCCCATTCACGCACATAGGTTTCCTGGCCCTCGCGCGACAGAAACCAGTTGACGAAAACGCGAACCGCATCCCCATGCGGCGTATTCTTGAAGACCGCGATGCCACGCGACTGAACGTAAGTAAGTGCTTGAATTTCCTCAAGTGTTTTGCACCCCCCCGCTTTGCGGCACTCAGAGACGGCGGAACTCTGCACGCCGAGGGCGACAGCCGTTCCACCGCGCATGATGGCCACATCCAGTTGCTGCGGGTTCGAGTACACGCGCGGCTCCATGGTGGTGATGAACTTGCGGACAAAATCGCTGCCCTTCGCCTTCTGCATCGCAGCCAGCGTGAAGGACCCGGCATTGGGTACGGAGGCGTCACGCAGCGCCATGCGACCCTTCAGGCGCGCATCCAGAAGAGAGTCCAGCGTCTCCACCTTCAATTCCGGCAACACCGCCTTGTTGCGGAATGCGCCCACATTCACTTCATGCGAATAGGTGAACACCTGATGTCCCGGATCGCCATACATGTAGTCCGCGTGCCGCCAGTTGGAGGCGTTCTTCACATCCGGCAGCAGCAGATAGTCCTCGATCTTTGACAGCATCCCCGCCGGTGCCGCCACATGAACCATGTTTGATGTGATGCCCCACCAGATATCCCACAGGTACTGTCCGTTGTTCTGTTCGGTGCGCACCCGCGCAATCGTGGCACTGGGGCGCGATACCGTGATCTCCACTTTCACACCGAATTTTTTGCTGAATTCATCCAGAATGGGATCCATGGGCTTGTCCCCTTGGGTCTGGAAGGCAAGCACCTGGCCCCGTGCCTTGGCAGTCGAGGCCTTCAATACCTCCTGTGGGGTTTGAGCCAAGGCGGTGCCGCACAAGATGAAGCTCGCGGCGATCAATGCGACAAGTCTGTTGTGCGTCATGGTTTCTCCGGCTTTCATTCAAGTGCCCGCTATGTCCGATGGATTCGATGGCGCGCAGGGGCTCGCGAATTCCATGCTGCCGGTCCTGATCATGTCCCGGCCCGACCCAGCCCCGCCCTGAGGCCAATATACCGCGCAAGAAGCGCAGCCGATACCGTGATCACTGTAATCAACAGGCCCACGATGGCCCCTGGCTCGAAAAAACCGCCATCCAGGTAAATCAGCTGCAACATGGACAGCGGCTGTGTGGCACCCGTGCCCAGCAGGGCCACGAGGCCCACAACCGATATGCCGGTCGCAAACACCTCCAGGCCGATCACCGCCACAGCCGGTGCAATCAGCGGCAACACCACGCGCCGGAAGGTATAGAAGCGTGAAGCCCCCGACGCCCAGGATGCCTCCTCCAGTTCCATGCCCAGATTCATCAACGCCGCCTTGATGATCTGCGTCCCCAGGGCCATGGTGCCGATCACCACCGCGAGCACCAGCACCATGAGTGTGCCGTACAGGGGCCGGAAAATCGGCAGGCTCGCGAACATCTGCAGGATGCCCAGGCTCAGCACGAGGCCCGGGATCACGGCCGGCAGCCAGGTGAGGAAATCCAGAATCTTTCTTCCCCGGAATCGTGTTTTCACCGTGATGTAGGCAATCAGCGAGAAACTGAGCATGCCGGTGAGCGACGCGGCAATTCCCAGTTTCATCGAATTCCAGAACGCCCTTTGCACATCCCCGCGGGTAAATGCCTCGACCCAGTGCGATGTGGTCCACGGTTCGGGCAGATCAAAGATGCCGAACAGTTTCATGAAACTGCCCATCACCAGCAGCGCAAACGGCAGCACCGTCATCATCGACAGCAGCAGGACAATTACCGAGAAAAGCGGCCAGCGCAATCGTCCCAGATCCTGCACCCGGTGCGAAAACTTGCCCGAGACGGAGGCCACCGCGTGACGCTGCCCATACCACTGCTGCAAGGCCACCAGCGGAACCACCGCGCCGAGAAAGATGATCGACAACACGCTGGCAATGCCGTGTTGGGGCGGCTGGCCGTTGACCGCGCGATAGATGGCGGTGGAATAAACGTCAATCTTTGCGGGCGCCCCCAGGATCAATTCGACCTCGAATGCCTGCAGGGAGCGGATCAGGCCCAGCACCGTGACGACAATGATGGTGGGCAGCATGATCGGCACAACGACGTGCAGCAACGTTTTCCACACCGACGCGCCGCAGGTGCGCGCAGCATCTTCAAAAGCTGCGTCCATGTTGCGAAAGGCCGGCACCAGCAGGAACACCTTGATGGCCAGACTCGCCGTCATCACGTGCACCCAGACAATCCCCCACCAGGAATAGATTTTGAATACGTCGTAGTCGATGGAGAAAAGCAGTTTGGCCGCGTTGTTGAGAATGCCGATGCCTTCGCCGGCAAGCAGCACCCACGCGAGGGTCACCGGCAACGCCGGCATGAACAGCGCGACCCAGAAACCGATTTCGAGCCAGCCCGAGTACGGCAGGTTGGTGCGCGCAATCAGCCAGGCGATGATCACGCCGAATACGAGCGCAATCAACTGCCGAGTAAAACTGAGCGTGATGGTGTTTTCGATGGCGGTCATCAGGCGCGGCCGGGAAAATACCGCCTCCCAGTTATCGAGCCCTGTTCCGTGATCGACGCTGAATGCGTTGACCTCGAAGCTGCCCACCAGCAGACGGAACGCCGGGTAGAGCACCAGAAACGCCACCAGCGCCAGCACCAGCGTATAGGCGAGTGATTGCCAGGCTATCGGCGCAATGCGGCGCGCGCGCATGACAGCCTGCCCAGGCTCAGCGGGCACCATCGGTGTCCGGATCGCGATCCCAGAGTTGCAATTTGCCGGGCGGCAGACTGATACGAACGGCCTCACCTTCTCGCCAGGCGCGGGTGGGTGCAAGCGACACCAGCGCCATATGGCCGCCCGGAAATTCGATATCCGCCTCGTGACTCTCGCCCATGAATAGCAATGTCTTGATCGTGGCGATGAGCTGGTTGGACCGGCCGTCACCATTGGATCCCTCCGCCGGTTCAATCTGCAGGGATTCCGGACGGACAGCGACCAGGCACTTGTCGCCGGGGCGACTGCCCGAAGCGCGGTTGATCCCCTCGACGGCGAAGGACTGGCCATCGATCAGGCTGACGCGCACCCCGCCGTTGGCGCCGGGCTCAACGACACGGCAGGGCAGACGGATGCATTTGCCCAGAAAATCGCGGACGGCGGGTGTGCCGGGTTCCGCATACATCTCCTGCGGGGAGCCCAGTTGCTCGATACGGCCGTTTTTCATGACAGCGATGCGATCCGACAGGGCCAGGGCTTCTGTCTGGTCATGGGTGACGAAAAGTATTGAAATGTTCAGCCGCCGTTGCAGGCGTTTCAAATCGACGCGCATCTGCTCGCGCAACTTCGCATCAAGATTGGAAAAGGGTTCGTCCATCAGCAGCACGCCCGGATCGGCAACCAATGCCCTGGCCACAGCGACCCGTTGCTGCTGGCCACCCGAGAGTTGCGTGCCGCGCCGCTCCTCGAGTCCGTGCAGGCCTGCCATTTCAAGGGTTGCGCGGACTTTGCGCGCGACCTCTTCCCGGCCGACGCGCCGATAACGCAGGGGATAGGCCACATTCTCGAACACCGACATATGCGGCCAGATGGCATAGGACTGGAACACCATGCCCATGCCGCGCTTTTCGGGTTCGACAAAAGCGCGTTCACCGGGGCAATCAACCACCTTGCCTTCATAACTGATCCGCCCGGCGCTGGCTCGCTCAAGGCCGATGGCCATGCGCAGCGTGGTGGTCTTGCCGCAGCCCGAGGGACCCAGAAGGGTGAGGACCTCGCCGCGTTTCAGCTCGAACGACACATCGTCCACCGCATGCACGCCGCCAAATCTGCGCGCAACGTTCTCGAAGCGAAGGATCGTGTCCTGGCTCATTGCGGCGGGGGCTGCGTCACACGTCCAGGGTGCTTTTCGCGAAAAGCTCGTCCAGGGTCATGCGACGTTTCGACAGCCCCTGTTCATGAACGTATTGCATGATGGTTTCCAGCACCGGGCGCGCCGCCTTGATGCCGTAGGCCATGGGGTCCTTGTCCAGGGCCGCCCTGGCATCGGCGTCGAACAGGCCCGATTCCAGATAAGCGTTGAGATGGCCGTTCGCAACGGCCGCCACCTCGGCTTTCGCCCGGCAGAATGCCGTATAGAGATTGAGCGCAACCCAGGGATATTTTTCCAGCAGGCTGCGGCGCACGACCATGCAATGGTTGATCGGGTAGATCCCGGTCTTGGCGAAGTAGCGGCGCTTCTCGGCGTTTTCGTCCGAAAACAGCATCTTCACCTTGGGTTCGGCCGCGAGGTCCGTGGTGCTGCGGTCCACCAGGTTGTTCTCGCGAAGGTACAAAAGCGTGGCATCCAGGTCGCCGCGGGCCAGCAGATCTCCGATATTGGTGCTGGGTGGAATGTAGTTGAGTTTGACGCCCTTGGGCGGCTTGAATCCGGTGGACCCGCCATGGCTGCGCTCGGGGGTACGCTCCATGAACCATTCCATATCGCGCGCATACACACCGAACTCGTGCTGCAGCACGCCGCGCGCCCACAGCGCCGCCGTCTGCTGGTACTCGGGCACGCCAACCTTTTTGCCCTTCAAGTCGGCCGGCTTGCTGATGCCGCGGTCGGTGCGCACCATGATTCGAGTATGAAAGAAATGCCGCATGGTGTAGACGGGCAGGGCCACCCAGGGCGTGGGCCCCAGCGAGGTGGCAATCGTGAACGAAGACAGCGACATTTCAGAGACATCAAATTCCTGGAACTTCAGCTGTCGCCAGAACATCTCCGATGGGTGGACCACCGTGGGCACAAGACGGATGCCTTCCGGGGCGACACGCCCCTCAATGATGGGCCGGGTGCGCTCGTTGTCTGATAGCGCAATGCTCAATTCCAGGAGTTGGCGTGGCACGGGCGTCCTTTCATTCCAGGCAGGCAAGGGACTTGCTTCCCTGATCCAGCGGCCGGATCAATCCGTCCGACACGGCATTTTCAAGGCTGCCGGATAATAGCCGAGGTCACAACTATCGACCGCAGGCCGTCCAGGAAATATACTGTGCACCTATACTTCGCACCTGTACTCTGCAATTCGCGATACGCACTTCCTGCCCGGCGCGTATCGATCCGGACTTCAAGAACAAGGCAGGTTTGACGCCGGCTTTCAAACTGCCCGGGCAAAATTCCTCAATCAACTGGAGAGACGATGAAGATTCTGTATTTCGACGATTTCAAGCTGGGCGTGTTGAAGGGCGACATGGTGGTGGATGTCTCGGCGGTTGTGAAAGACATTCCGCATACCGGCCCGCACGACCTCATCAACGGGCTGATCGAGCGCTTTGACCAATACCGGAAGAAACTCGAAGACGCGGCAGCTGCCGGAAAGGGCGTGCCCTATTCGAGCGTGCGAATTCGTCCGCCACTGCCCAAGCCCTACAACATCGATTGCATGGCGGTGAATTACATGGAAGACGGCACGCGCACCGAGCCCGCGCCCATCAACGCCTTCCACAAATCCTCCAACTCGGTAATCGGCGACGGTGACACCATGGTCCTGTCCGATGTGCCGGCCACGGTATTCGAGGGCGAAGCCGAAATGGCGCTGGTGATCGGCAAAAAGGCGAGCAACGTAAAGGCCGCCGACGCCATGGACTACATCTTCGGATATGTCGGTTTTATCGACGGCTCGGCACGCGGCCTGCCGCCGTCAGGCAACAGCTTCTATCAGATGAAGTCCCGTGAAACCTTCTCGCCAATGGGCCCCTATATCGTCACCAAGGACGAAATCCCCAACCCGCAGAATCTCCAGGTGAAGCTGTGGAACAACGGGGTGCTTCGCCAGAACTACAACACCAGCGACATGGCGCACAAGATTCCGCGCTGCGTGGAATTCATCAGCGCCTGCCACACTCTGGAACCCGGCGATGTGCTGCCCACCGGCACCAATCACCGCGGCCTGCATTCCTTCCAGGACGGCGACAAGATCGAGCTGGAAGTGGAGGGCCTGGGTCGCCTGCACATCAACATCAAGGACGATCTCAAGCGCACCTGGACGCGCGAAACGCGGCTTGAGCGCACGCAGAAGGGTCTTGACCAGATCGCGGAACAGCTCAGCGGAAAGTACAAGAAGGCCTGATCGGCCACTACGTACAACGCCAGCCGGCCGCCAACGCGGCCGGTTGGCGTTGGAGCTTTTCTACGATGAAATCAAGAGCATCTCTAAAAATCCCCATTCCCTCATTCCGGCGAAAGCCGGAATCCAGAGATATCAACAAACTGGACACCCGCACGATTCGGGGTACGGGGCAAGCTTCGCTGGCGTGACGGATTTTTAGAGATGCCCTTAACTCCTTTTTTTCGCCGATTATTTACCGCCTGCGTGTTGATGGTTGCAAGCGGCACCGCGCTGGCGCAATCGAACTGGCCCAATCGCCCATTCCGCTTTCTGGTCGGCAACTCGCCTGGCGCAGCGCCGGACATCGTGGCGCGTTTGTTTGCCGACCATATGTCGCGCGCACTCGGCCAGGCTTGGGCGGTCGAGAACCGGCCCGGCGGTGACGGGATCATTTCGGCGGAAGCCGTGGCTCGCTCGCAAGCCGATGGCTACACCCTGCTGCTGGGCTCGCAGGGGCCGATGGCAATCGACATGCACCTGAAGAAAATCCTCCCCATCGATTCGATCAAGGACTTCACGCATATCGCGGTGCTGGTCGATGAGACCACCGGCATGGCGGTGGCAGTGCATCCTTCATTGCCGGTGAAGACGCTGCCTGAACTGATCGCCTACGCGAAAGCCAATCCGAACAAACTGTCCTTTTCGACCACCATCGCCTACGGCACCATGTTCGGATCCTGGCTGGCAAAAACTGCCGGCATTGACATGGTCGAGGTGCGCTACAAACTGGCTTCACAGGCGATTCAGGACTCGGTTTCCGGTCGCGTGCAGGTGGCGTATCAGTCGCCCGCAGCACTCGGTCCGCAGGTCAAAGCGGGCTCGCTGCGGTTCATCTCGGTGGCCACCGCAAGGCGAATCGCCGAATGGGGCGATGTGCCCACCGTCTCGGAAAATTTCCCGAATTTCAGCATGCGCGGATTCATGATTCTCGCCGGGCCTGCCGGTCTGCCGCGGGACATCACCACCCGCCTCAACAGGGAATCCGCGACGATCGTGAAAGACCAGAAGTTTGTCGCCGAGCTGGGGAAAATCTTCTGGTACAACTTCGAAGGCGCTCGGTCTCCCGAGGGCACCACCGAGTTCGTGCGCCGCGAGCGCGAGAACTGGGGTGCCTTTGTCAAAAGCATCGGCTTGAAACCCGAATAACCCGGCCGGGTTGACTGGATCGATACACCGGTCGAATTAACCTGACCGGCGTGCATGCGGGACATTGCGATCGCCTTGGATTGAGTCGCCTCAATGACCATGGTGATCCGTTTGAGGCGGCTGGCGCAACCCTGGTGACTTTTCCTGCGACGTGACCTCAGCCAACGGCGCCGACTCCAGATTCGCCGAATAGTGGTAGAAGTATTCCACCAGGGCGAGGCCAACCAGAAAAAGAATCAACAGAACTCTCATAAGTACGCCAATTCAAATTCGCCCGCCAGTTCACGATCACGAAAGCGCCCCAACTTTGGCACCGACAAAAAAACTTCATTACGCATGGATTGTCCTGGGTGCCGCGTGCATCCTCAACATTGTAAGCCGCGCGGATTCGGCCTCCTTCGGCGTCTTCATCGACCCGCTGGTTGCGCAATTCGGGTGGAAACGCGGCGATATCTCTTTTGCCTATTCGCTGGCCTTTCTGGTGGGGCTTCCGGCCGTAGTGATCATGGGGTGGCTGGGCGACCGCTTCGGCGCGCGACCCATCATGGTGGGCGCCGGCCTCCTTATCGGCACCGGCACCGTGCTTCTGGGAACCATCAAGGAGCTCTGGCAGTTTTACCTGTTTTACGGTTTTTTCGTGGGGTCGCTGGGGCATGCCGCGTACTCGGTGCTATTGCCGGTGATCATGACGCGGTGGTTCACTCGCCACATGGGCATCGCCCTGGGGATTTACTGGGCCGCCCAGGGATTGGGCCCGGTCATTTTTGCACCGCTGTTTCGCTGGCTGCTGGAAACCCGCGGCTGGGCGGAAACGTTTTCCGTCATCGGCGTGGTGGTGGGCAGTATTCTGGTGGTGTTTTCGCTGTTCATACGCAACAGCCCCAGTGTCATGGGATTGACCGCCTATGGCGCCGAGGATGCCCCCGAAAAACCGGTGGTTGCAGGCGAACGGATCGCAGCGCCGGTGCGTCTGCGCGAGATTCTCCGCCAGCGGATCGTATGGACGCTGATGGCCATTCATCATGTGGGCTGCGCCGGACACGCGGTCATCCTCGCCCATGTGGTATCGGTGGCCACGTTCAGGGGCATTTCGGGAATCGAGGCCGCCGGCGTGCTTGCTACGATTGCCGGCACCTCGGTGATCAGCCGCTTCACATTCTCTGTTCTCGCAGAGCGGCTCGGCGGCCGCACCGTGCTCGCGATATCGCTGCTCGGCCAGAGTCTGCCCGTGATCATCCTGTTTTTTGCGCAAGAGGCGTGGACGTTTTATCTCTTCGCCGTGGTTTTCGGACTCTGCTACGGTGGAGAAATGGTGGGCTTTCCCATCATCAATCGACAGTTCTTTGGCGCGAAGGCGCCCTTGGGTTCGATCTATTCCTTCCAGATGGTTGGCGCCGGCATCGGCATGGCGCTGGGCGGGTGGCTGGGCGGCGGGCTGTTCGACCTGACCGGCGATTACACCTGGTCGTTACTCGCGTCGTTGTTGATGAGTTTTATCGGGCTGCCGCTGGCGTTGTCGTTGCCGCGCCACAAGAAAGTCTGAAGATGCGCTTGTTCGACTATCCCCATTCAGGCAACGGCTACAAGGTGCGCCTGCTGCTCGCGCACATGGGGTGGGCCCGGTGGACATCCTCAAAGGCGAAACAAGAACCGCGGAGTTTCTGCTTGGAACTTCTGAAACAGAAGCAAACGCAGGGATGAGCCGCGCTTGAAGTAATGGATCACCATCTGCAGCACCGCGATTGTTTTGTGGGAGAGCACGCGAGCGTCGCTGATATTGCTTTGTATGGGTACACTCATGTCGCGGATGAAGGGGGTTTCAACTTGAAGCCTTTTAGCGCCGTGACCCGATGGCTTGATCGTGTAAAGAACCAATCCGGTCACGTCACCATGGACCAATGGAAGAAAGCGGGCTGAACCATGCGACTTTTGCTTCGACTACACATCGCGATATTGACCGCGTTGGTTTCATTTGGCGCGATGGCGCAGGACTACCCATCAAAAGCTTCTCGCATCATCGTCACGGTACTTCCCGGCGGAGGCAGCGATCTACTTGCCCGCCTTGTCGCAGGCAAACTGAGCGAGGCCCTGGGCAAACCGTTTGTGGTGGAATATCGTCCCGGTGGTGACAGCGCCATCGGACTGGAGGCCATTGCCCGGTCGCCTGCCGACGGTTACACCATGGGTGTGGCGACTTCGGGCTTGTCGATCCATCAGGCGTTGGCGGTAAAAAAGCGCCCCTTCGATGCGATCAGGGATTTCACCCCCATCATTCTGTTTGCCACCACCACCACGGTGCTGGCTGGCAAGGCCGCGCTGCCACCGGACAACATCGCCCAGTTGATTGCCTACGGACGAACACGCAAGGACAAAATGACTTTTGCCTCCTGCAGCAACGGTTCGAGCCAGCACGTGGCCGGCGAGTTGTTTGGACAACTCGCCGGTGTGGGCATGGTGCATGTGCCTTTCAAGGGCTGCACCCAGGGCATTCCGCTGGTGCTGAATGGCGAAGTGGACCTGATCGTGAATACGCTTGCGAATCTCTCGCAATACATCAAGGCGGGAAAACTCAAGGCGTATGCCATCACCGGCTCACGGCGCTCGCAATTTGCGCCAGAGCTTCCCACCATGGCCGAAGCGGGCCTCTCGAACTACGCCATGGACAATTGGTTCGGCATGATCGGACCGGCGGGAATGCCGCCCGCGATCGTCGCGCGGCTCAACGCCGAAATGAACGCCACACTCACGCGCCCGGAGACACGCGACAAGCTGATTGCCATGCAATATGACCTGCATGGCGGCACCGCGGCAGAATTCGGCACGCATATCAAGAGCGAGATCGAACGCGTTTCGAAAATCCAGAATGTGCGGATCAGCGACGAGTAGTCGCTTCAACCTGGCCGCCGTGTACGCT
>CAIUKQ010000511.1 GCA_903899705.1 uncultured beta proteobacterium | reverse complement strand
GCCCACGCATCGTAGCCATAAACCCAATCCGCGTTGCCGCCTTCGCGAAGCCAGTTGTTGCCGCGTGATCCGAGTTGTATCTGACTGGTGCGTTCCAGGCGCGATGCCTGATAGGCGAGAAATGCCTTCGGTATGCGGTCGTTCGTGACGTCCTTCAGATGCCGGCTGAGAACCACGGCGTCCTCGATGGCCATGCCCGCGCCCTGCGCCATGAAGGGCAGCATCGGGTGGCAGGCATCGCCCAGCAGCGTCATGCGACCCTTGCACCAGGTGGGCAGGGGTTCGCGTTCGTAGAGCGCGGATTTCATCACCTCGTCGCAGGCGTCGATGAATGCGCGGGCCTCGGGGTGGAATCCGGCGTAGGCGGCGCGAAACTCCTCGACATTGCCGGGCATGGTCCACGATTCATGCCGCCAGCTGTCCTGCCCGGTGGTGGCGAAGATGAACATGTCTTGTCCGCGATTGAGCGGAAAGGTCACCAGTTGGGTTTCGGGGTCCGGTCCCCACCACTTGGTGAAGGTATTCAGGTTGGGGCTGGAGAGTCGCAACGTCGGCACCACGGCGCGATACGCCACCACGCCGGTGAAGCGGGGATTCTCTGGGCCGAGGATGGCCGAGCGGACCGTGGAGTGGATGCCGTCGGCGCCGATCAGTGCGTCCATGCGTTCTTCGCTGCCGTCGGCGAAGCCAACCAGGACCTTGTCTTCCTGTTCGACCACCGACTGCGCGCGCTTGGCGAAACGGACGATTCCCGCCGGCAGCGCTTGTTCCAGTGCGGACATCAGGTCCGCACGGTGCATGGTGAGTTGCGGCGCGCCATAGCGTTGCTCGGCGGCGTCGGACATGGGCAGGCGCGAGGTTTCCTCTCCCGTGTCCCAGGTGCGGCTGATGCGGTGGGTGGGGCGGGCCGCGGTTTCCCGCAGCTTGTCGCCGATCCCGAGGCCATCCAGCGCGCGCACCGAATTGGGCGTCAGGTTGATATCCGCGCCCACCCGGCCGAACTTGGCCGTTTGTTCGAACACCACCACGTCATGTCCGTCGCGCAAGAGGGCAATGGCGGCGGCGAGGCCGCCGATTCCCGCGCCGTTGATGCCAAAGAGGGGTTTGGTCATGTGATTTTTCGCTTGATCCCGGATTCTGCAAATGCTACGCTGTGTTTCATATGGTATCAACCAGTTCATTAGTGAAACAAACGGGAAGCGACGAGGCGGGTGCCACGGTGGGCGCGCGCATTGAATTCCGCAATGTCACGCGGCGTTTCGCGGGCAAGGGCGGCGCCGCGCCGGTGGTGGCCGCACAGAATGTGAGTCTGTCGATCCGTGACGGCGAAGTGGTGTCGCTGATCGGCCCCAGCGGTTGCGGCAAGAGCACCCTGCTCAACATGGGCTCGGGCCTTTACCTGCCCAGCGAAGGCGAGGTGTTCGTCAACGGTGCGCGCGTCACCGGTCCCAATCCGCAAGTCGCCTTCATGTTGCAGAAGGACCTGTTGCTTCCCTGGCGCAGCATCCGCGAAAACGTTGAACTCGGACTGCACATCCGCGGCATGGATGCCCGTCAGCGCCGCGACCGCGCCATCGCGCTGATGCAGCGATTCCACCTTAAGGGATTCGAGGACCATTACCCGCACCAGTTGTCCGGCGGCATGCGCCAGCGCGCGGCCATGGCGCGCACCCTCGCGGTCGAGCCGACCGTGCTGCTGATGGACGAACCCTTCTCCGCGTTGGATGCGCAGACCAAAATGGTGCTGCAGCAGGACCTGGCCATGACGCTTGCGGAAGAAAAGAAGACCACATTGTTTATCACCCATGACCTCGTCGAGGCAATCACCCTGTCCGACCGGGTGCTGGTCATGAGCAAGCGGCCCGGAACCATCATCGAGGAGATCATTATCGAGATTCCCGGCCGCGAGGATCCCATGGTTCGCCGCCGCGATTCGCGCATTGCCGCCTATGTGTCGCGCCTCATGGAGCTCTTGCACATCGATGATTTGGTGAGCTCCGATGCCATTTGAATCCCGTTTCCGTCCTTTCACCGCACCCATTACCCATCAGGAGAAATCATGAAGAGCAAACGCAGTCTGCTGAAAATGATGTCCACGCTGGCGGTTGCCGGCATGCTGGCCTCGCCCCTTGCGAACGCGCAGAAGCTGGAGGAGATCAATTACCTGCTGCCGGCGCCGTCAGTGCTGCCGGCTTTCATCCCCTGGGTGCTCGCGCAGCAGCGCGGCTACTACGCCAAAGAAGGGCTGGACGTGAAATTCCAGGTGGGCAAGGGCGGCGTGGATGTCGCGGTGCAGGTTGGCGCCGGCAATGCGGTCATCGGCGGCGGATTGGGTGACACCCCGATCATTGCCCGCGCGCAGGGCATCCCCATCAAGGCGGTGGCGGTGCTGGGTGGCGGGGCGCTCACCAACATCGTGGTGCACGAGGGCGGGGGCATCAACGGCCCTGCCGACCTGAAGGGCAAGGTTGTGACCGTGCTCGCATTCCAGGACACCACCTATTACTCGCTGCTGGGGATGCTGGCGTCAGCGGGTCTTAACAAGAACGATGTCAATGTTCAGGCGGCGGGCCCGGTGGGCATCTGGCAATTATTCGCAGCGGGCAAGGCGCAAGCTTTTGCCGGTCCGGTGGACTGGGCGGTGGATGCCAAGAACGCCGGTGCGAAAATCCGCATTTATCGTGGCGACCGCTACTTCCCCAGCATGGCCCAGGCCATCATCGCTTCGGACGCCACCATTC
>CAIUKQ010000510.1 GCA_903899705.1 uncultured beta proteobacterium | reverse complement strand
CGCTATATTAAATCAGCGCCCCGGCTCGCGGAGTCAGGGAGGAGGGGGTAAGGATCCGCGAGCAACCGGTATATGCACTACGTTTGGGGTGCAGTCAACTCTTCTCGCAAAATTATTTTCGCTGCCGCATAAGCGCCCTTCAACTCGCGCACCCCGTTGTGGAAGTAGCCGATCGCCGCATGTGTCGGAGAAGTAGCGAGATTGCGAAACAGCAACTTGATGTGCTCCTCGAACGCCTGGTCAAGCGCCGACCGCCACACCGCTTCCGGCGGCAAGCTCACTTCTTTTCCTCCTTCGGCACTTCCTTCACTTCCCCCTGCGCGGCGCCGGCGATCCTGGTCTTCATGTAAACGGCGAACTGGCCGAGGTCGAGGGCGCGGGCTTGGGCGGCGGTGTCAAGTATCCCGTTGGTGCCGACGAGAGCGCGTTCTTCCTGTTCGGACAGGAACAGGATCTTGCATTTCACGCCGGGATCGGGGCACTGAATGGGATCGGCGTGCGCAACAGCGATCGAAAACACGACGAGCATGCCCGCGGTGATGCCGAGCCCCCAATATCGCCGGGCAAAAACCATCGCCTTTCCTTTCCAATCCAGTCGCTTCATCTGGTCGATCAGGACCTGGTTGCGGATATCGCGCTCGAGCTGCGCGATCAGTTTGTGTTCCAGTTCGGTCATTTCATGCTCCGTAAAAACTGCTCTGCGAGCCATTTCGAATAGGCCGGCGGAACTGCCTGCGAAAGCTCTCTACGATTCATCCAGTCGATACCCATTGCCGTACGGTAATGCGCGATCGTCGGATTGAACCCCAGCTTCTTCCGTACCCATGACGGCGTCCCATGTCCAACAACTGAAACCACAGGGCCATTGTGCCTGTGGTCAGGGAGCGACTCGGACATAGGAAAGCTGCACTCGAACAACCGCACCCGCCGCAAGGGAAGCCCAACTTGACATCCGCATATTTTAACGTCAGCACGCAGTGGAGCTCCGGGTACGTTTTCCATGATCCAGCTAACGCCAATATTTTCCAGTAATTTCCGGACCGGACCGATGAGATCAGGATATACCTTGCCCGCAGCGCGCCAGCTTTGCGCCGCTTGTGAATACGCTTGGCAAGGCGGCGACGCCCAAATCAAGTCAAACTGGCGGCACCACTGGACGTTTATTTCGAGCGCGTTACCACGGTAAAACGCGAACGGGTAAACGAACTGGTGCTCGATATCTACACCCGTCACATCGAAGCCCGCCTGATGCAGGCCCATCGACGCGCCACCGGCCTTGCAAAACAAATCCAGCGCCTTCATATCTCGACCTTCGGCTCGATCAACGGCATCCGCTTAGGCTTGACCGCCCGCTGCGGGACCGGCACGCCCTTGCGTGTCCGCCGCTTGCGCGGCTTCTTCGGCAGCAACTTCCTCGCCGCCTTCTCCAGCTTGATGCGGTCCGCGGCGTTGACGGCAATCGCTTTCAGCGCCACCTCATAGGGGCCCGGCACCTCGGCGCGATGCACCATGCGGTGCACCGTGGCGACGTTGACGCCGAGATCGGATGCGAGCTTGGACTTCCAGTGCTTGCGTCCGTAAGTGCGCTGTCCGAGCTTGATGAATTCGTCAGTCTTCACCGAACAACGCTCCCAAGCCGCCGGAGCCCGTGCCGGCTTTGTAAAGCGTGTCTTCGATGTGTTTTTCCCAATTGGTTTTGACGATCGCGTAGGCGGCATCTATCCGACGGCGAAAAAGATTTTCGATCGCCAAATCCATCGGATATGCCGTATAAAAAGGACTCCACTCAAATTCAACGACATTG
>CAIUKQ010000509.1 GCA_903899705.1 uncultured beta proteobacterium | reverse complement strand
GAATATGTCAACAGGGGCAATCGAAAAGCAATGACGGTACCGGCGGGTTTTGCCCAGATGATCACCCTTGGTACCGCACCCATCGGCATGAGTAACTACTTTGCAGTTTGCATCGAGGCCCGGCTTCCCGACGGCGAGCGACGCATGGCCATGGCGCGGGGAACACTCGAATCAGTCACCAACGTCTGGGGCGCAACGGAAGGTCCGATGCACCCGGGCAACACCCTGAAGCGCAGGAACCGGGAACAACTGTTGATGCACCTCACACAGCAATCCTGGAACAAGCTGTGGGCTGCGGGAGAAACACTGCCCGGCAACGCCGCCTGTCGCGACACGCTAGACGCGCTGGCAAAAATGCAGCCCCCCACCCTGACAAGGACACACCCATGAGCGTCACACGCCCTTTCCACCTCGCCTTTCCGGTTCGCGACCTCGCGGAGGCGCGACGCTTCTACGGCAACCTGCTGGAATGCCCCGAAGGAAGATCGAGCAATGAATGGGTGGACTTCGACCTGCACGGACACCAGATCGTCGCTCATCTCGCGCCGCACGAATGTCGTCGGGTTTCCACAAACGCCGTTGACGGTGATGCAGTCCCGGTGCTGCATTTTGGCGTGGTCCTGACCATGGCGCAGTGGGAGCGCCTGGCCGAGCGCCTCAGCCTTGCGCGCACCGAATTCGTAATCAAACCGCATGTTCGTTTCATGGGGGAAGTTGGCGAGCAGGCGACAATGTTTTTCCACGATCCGTCAGGCAATGCCCTGGAGTTCAAGGCATTTGCAGACGATTCCCAGCTCTTCGCGAAGTAGACATCTCCGACCAGGCGCATGCCTGGTCGTGCACCAATTCAACGGACGGTATTTACCGGCTCAGGCCGGGCATGATGCGCAGCGCGTTCTCGCGCTCGATCAGACGCAATTCCGCCGGGCTGAATCCATGTTTCGCGAGTCCCGCTGCAGTGTCGGCCATCGTCATGGAGCCCCAGGGCGTGTCCGTGCCGAAAAGGATGTTTGCGGGCGTGACCAACTGCAGCAGCGGCGCCAGCAACTCGGGCCGCGCCGACAACGCCGTGTCGTAGTAAAGGCGCTTCAATTCCGCAAGGGGACCATCGGGAATCCGCTCCGCCAGTTGCTTGTTTCTTTTTACGAGGCCGCTGATGCGCGCGGCAAGCAGTGGCACACCGGCACCGGTGTGCGAAAAAATGAATTTCGTGTTGCGCATACGCGTGAAGGTGCCGCTATATAAAAGGCTGACTACCGCGCGCATGGTGTCAATGGGAAATTCGATCACCGAATCGGGCACATCGGTGATCAGGTCCATGCTGCAGGGGGCGACCGTGGGATGGAAAAAGACGGTGGCGTTGCGGCGGTTGAGTTCCTCGAAGACCGGCGCGAACTCCTTTTCCCCCGGCCAGCGGTTGCCGTAGCTGGTCATCAGGCAGATGCCATCGGCCTTCAGCGTATCGAAGGCGTATTCAATTTCGCGCAGGCTGCCTTCCACGTCAGGCAGCGGCAGCGCGGCAAAACTGCCGAAGCGCCCCGGAAAATCCGAGCTGATTCTTGCCGCATATTCATTGCAGATGCGCGAGAGCTTCCGTCCCTCAGCCACATCGCCGAACCAGGTGCCCGGCGCAGACACCGAGGCAATGCCGGTGGCCACGCCGCACTGGTCCATGAGTTCCACGGCGCCCGCGGGCGTCCATTCCAGCGGCCCGGCATACACGCCGCCGGCCTGCCGGAATATTTTTTCGGCACCGAGCGCCGCCAGGTAACCCGGCGGCAGGATGTGGTGGTGAACGTCGATGCGGTGCGGCCGCAACGCGCCACCGCCCGAACTCCGGGCGGCATCAGCGGGCGCGAAACAACCGCAAGCCAGTGTCCTGTATCGGCCTGCGCCGTTAGTCCCCATCATCTCCGGTTACTTCCAGAGCAGTTTGTTGACGTCCACGGGCTGCTTGAGCATGCCCAGTTCCCGGCCGATGCGCGCATAGAGTTCGAGGTCGGCGGCGCGTATTTCATAGTCATAGGCAGGCACGATGGGGGAGGCAGCGCCCAGCACCTTGGCCTCCATCTCCTTCACCTCTTTCATGTTCTTCTGCGCCCAGTCGATGGCCTCCAGGTAGGCTTCGCGGAATGCGCGCAGGGTCTGCCCGTTGGCATTGGCCCAGTCGCCCTTGGTCATCCACATCGCCGCCATGATGTTGTCCTGCACTTCCGGAACGAAATCAGAGACCTTGAATCCGATCTTCGATCCGAGGATGCGCCCCCGGAAGGGCTCCAGTACCACCACGGCATCGACGGTGCCGGCCTTCAGCAGGTCCCCCATTTGCGGAAATACCGCCTCGACCATGGGCACCTGAACCGGCTGAATCCCCTTGTCAATCAACCACTTCTGGAACACCACGTGCATCATGCTATTGAAGCCGGGCACGCCCACCTTCTTGCCGCGCAGGTCCGCGGGACTGTCGATCTTCACGCCGGCGCGCGCCACCAGACTCACGATGTTGCTCTCCTTGCTGATGCGCGATGCCGCACCCACGGTCACCAGGCCCAGCCCAGCCTCGTTGGTCTGCAGCAGCATGGGCACGGTGCCCATGCCGATCTGAATGCTGTCGGACATGATGGCCGACGGAATGTTGGAGGCGAGGGCGATGGGCGTCAGCGTCACATCGAGCTTGCGCTTCTCGAAAAACCCGCGCTCCTTGGCAATGCGCAGCGGCAGCGTATCGGCAGTCTGCACGAAACCCACGGTGATTTTTGTCTGCGCGCCCGCGGGCATTCCTGCGAGCAATGCGATCAGGGATGCTGCAAGCACTGCGCCGGTCTTGAAAATTGACATGTAACCCTCCTCCTTGCTGGTTTGACTCAAAACTGCCGGATTGAACCTACCTACCTCATGATTCTTCAAGCCCCGCTATTGAGCGCCTCCAGAGACGTCAGGTCAAGGTTCAAATCGTCTGTCGCGCTTTCGCTCTTGCGATGCACGTCCACGGACAGCAATGCGCCGCTCGCGGGACAGTAAAACGCCGTCATCGCGAGCTTCGCGTGCAGGGCGATTCCCTGCACCTTCGGCAGCCTGTCCATGGTCTGCGTTACAGCCCCATTGCGCCACTGCGTGTTCCCCGTCGCAAGGACGTAACCCGCGTTGCTGACCACATGCACGCCGCGGCCATCGCGGGCCAGGGCCAGTGAATCGCCCAGCTTGGCAAAAGGTTCGGATCTGCAGAATTTCGCCTCGTCGTTGGCGAAATTGCCGACGCGCGAAAGGCGCATCGACTGACGCTGTGCCTCCGTGGCCTTTCTGCTCACACGCCCGGAACGCGACACCACGCCGTAGAGCTCCTTTGCCGCTTTCGGCGAAACGCGGCCCGTGTCCAGATCACGCTGCACGTTATCAAGATCCCTGTCCAAAGGATCACCCCATCCGCCACAGCCCTGCCACGTCACCGCGAACACATCGCGGTTGGTCATGTCCATGAGTCCGGGCTTGGGACCGAAGGTTTCCCATTTGCCCGAGCGCGGCTGCCCGTTCTCGATGGCACCGCGACCCATGGCCTGCTTGACCGTGCTCCCCGGCCAGCCACCGCCAAGGCCCGCGGAGTTGGGCACTTCCGCGCCGTGAGTCATGATCAACGCCTCGGCTTTTTCGATGCCGCCCAGCGTCAGCGCCACTTCGGCCGTCATGCCACCGCGATGCTTTCCCGCGCCGCCGGTGTCGCAGGCGAGGCGACGGTGCAGGTAGAACAAGGGCGAAACCTGTTCATTGCGTTCGATGTCGGCGATCGATGACACGGGCGATGAGATCGGTCCGCCCGCATCCGCGCCGTCCTTGGTGGACCATGCGCCCGAGCCGCCGGCAATGGGATCCATCAGGTGCAGGCCGAAGGGTTCGCCAAACTGGTTGATGCCGCCAAGATTAAACGTTGCCATGCAACCGTCGCTCACCGTCTGCGCCCGATGCCGGTAGGCCGGCGACACGGCAAGCATCTTGTTCAGGCCCATCATGGTGGCGTTCGACACCACCCAGATGGTCTCCACCGTGGCCGAACCCACCGGCGCGGGGAATTGCGCGGTGCAGATGAGGCCATCCGGCGCGACGACTTCGGCCACATCAAGAATGCCCTGGTTCCACTGGATGTCCCAGCCCAGCGTGGTCAATAGACTTCCTGCCACACCGCCCATCAAGCCGGCGCGCGTGGCGTTGATGAATCCGGGCGACTGTTTGCTGGAGCCGCTGTAATCGAGTTTGAGTTTTTCGCCCTTCTTGGTGATGTGCACATCCACCTTGTAGAGCTCGTTGGTATGGCCGTCGTGCTCGAGAAAATCACAGGCGTGGTATTCGCCGTCGGGAATTTCAGAAAGCCTGGCCCTCGTGCGCGCCGCCGAGGAATCAATCATGCGCTGCATGGCCTGCTGGATGAGTTCCGCGCCATAGCGGCCGACCAGATCGGTGACGCGGTTGCGCGCCACGTTGATGGTGGCGATGAAGGCGCGGATATCGAGACCCAGTGCATCGGGCAGGCGCGACGCCGTGGTGATCATCTCCAGCACGTCTTCACGCAGTTCGCCGCGATCCATCAATTTCACGCAGGGAATGCGGATGCCTTCCTGAAACACGTTCTTTGCCTTGGGACACCAGCTCGCGAAATCCATGCCGCCGACATCGGTCTGGTGGGCCTGCACCCCCGCCCACGCGATTATCTGGTCGCCCGCATAGATGGGCCCGATCATTTGCACGTCGTTCTGGTGCAAGGCGCCTATGAAGGGATCGTTGCCGATGAACATGTCACCGTCACGAACTTTCAGTTCGGGTTTTGAGCGGATGTGGCGGATCACCGTGCCCGACACCGGCGCCTGAAACGACACCTGGAATCCCATGGACACCACCGAACCGTCATCACGAAAAAGACCGGTGAAAAAATCGGAAGCCTCGGTGACCGTGGGCGATCCGGAAACGCTTTGCAGTGCGATACGCATTTCCTCGGCGATGGCCACGAGGCGGTTTCTGATCACCTCGAAGGTGACGGCATTCATTGCTTGAGAGACGCTCATATTCTACCTCTGGTTTTTCTTGACGTGCAGATTGCCGAAGCCATCGGCGCGCGCGCCATAGCCGGGCGGCACCACCACGCTCTGTCCGGGAAATTCGATGATGCAGGGCCCTTCCACCTGCGCCCCGCTCTCCGGAAAGCTGGTTTCGTATATCTTTGTTTCTACAGGGTTATTTGCATCCCTGAAGACCACCGGCCGGCTCTTCACCAGCGTGAGCGGTTCACCCTTGGTCGCCAGTGCCGGAGGCGGCAGCGCGCCGGTTCCCACTGAACGCGCGGCGATGATTTCGTAGCCCGCTTTGGAGAAGGCCGCGCCCCGACCGAAGAGCGTCTCGTACTCTGCTTCGAATCGCGCCACCACCTGTTTGAAGGCTTCGGCATCGAAGGTTTCGCGTTCCACCGCGATATCGAGAAAATGCGTCTGCCCGCGAAAACGGATCGACACGAAACGATCCACGCGCACGTTGCCGCGTGCGGCCGCAAGCTCCAGGTTCCTGCGCACCTCGGCCACGGTGGATTGCATGGCCGTGGAAATTTTTGAGAGCTGATCGGCGTTAGGCTGCGCGCCCGGACGGATGCGCGCAAAGCACGGTTGCTCGATGGTGAATCCCAGATCCGAATTGCCGGTGCCGAAAGCGGATACGGCCGTCGCCGCGGCGGGCACGATGAAACTGTCCAGACCCAGCTCAGCCGAGAGCACCCATGCATGCGAAGGACCCGCGCCGCCATTGGCGAACAGCGCGAAATCCTGCGGGTCATATCCCCGCTCGATGGTCATGCGGCGCAAAAGATCGGCCATGCGCGAGTCCAACACCTCGCGGATGCCCCAGGCCGCTTCCATCACACTCATGCCCAGCGGTTTGGCAATGTGGGTTTCGATGGCGCGGCGCGCGGCCTCGACATCCAGTTTCATCCGGCCGCCCAGAAAATTCGCTGGGTCCAGCACGCCCAGCACGAGGTCGGCATCGGTTGCTGTGGGCAACGTACCGCCGCGGCCGTAGCAGGCGGGGCCGGGATTTGCGCCGGCGCTCTTCGGCCCGACACGCAACTCGCCGAACTGCACGGATGCAATGCT
>CAIUKQ010000508.1 GCA_903899705.1 uncultured beta proteobacterium | reverse complement strand
TGCACAATTGCCTTCCGCGAAAGGGTCACGAAAATCGACTGCAACGCGGTGGCTTGGGCATAAAGCATGGCCTCCGGGCCGCTCATGTCGCCCCTCTGAATTTCCTCAATCTGCTCATTGAGGGCCGAAACAACCGCTATTGCATCGAGCGCCCCTAAGGTCGGCTTTGCAAACGCCTCCAAAATTGCTGCGCCATTCAAAGACGGGGACAATGCGACCTCAGCCTGCCTCTGTAACTGATCCCAGCTCTTTCCAGCGTCGGCGGCTTGGGCCGTACCGTGCTTCGTGACCTTTACCCACGGGTGATTGTTTTTCTTAGTGATCATATTTGGTTTCTTGGCGGCTCAGTTCATCGGAGATTGTGTGGCCACTACTGGCACCGCCGCCACCGCACCCGCCACCCCGCGCCTATACATATAGGCGCTGCGGGTGTGCGGGTAGTAGCCGCGTGCGGGTAGGTTTGCGGGTACTTTGCGGGTTGCGGGTGAATCGATTTAACCCGCTTTCCTCCAATGCCCCAACTCGGCCTTGTTGATGACGCGGTGCTTTCGCATCGCTTGAAACTTCCGCTCTGCGGTTCGCTCGCTGCACCCGCACGCGGTTTTGATGGCCGCTAGAAGTGCCGAGTAACGCAATGCGGTCGCTGCACCGAACGCCTCTGCTGCCAGTTCGCGGGCTCCCTCGGCTTCCTCGGCGTCCCGGCCAGCCCTGACAGTCTCGACTGAGACGTGCATGCCCTCAGCGTCATCCCAGCGGAAGCACGGGCCGTCCGATTTGAGGATCGGAGCGCGGCGCTGCTTCGTCGAATAGACGACGGTGCGGCCGGCGTCCGCGTCCTTTTCAAGCATGAGATTCGTTTCGGCCCGGCGTTCGAGCTGGCTGCCCAGGTGGCCCCGGCCTTTCTCCGTGCCGGGGTTTTGATGAATCACGGCAAAGATCGGGCAATCGAATTTGACCGCAAGCGCCTGCAATGAATCCACAAAAGGAAAGCATTCGTCGCCCGCATTCGGATCATTGATGAAATCCGCGATGCCGTCGATGAATGCGGCATGGATTCCCCCGTGCTCCTTCCTCGCGATGGCCAGCATGTGCGGCAACATGGTGCGGCGATCTGTCGGCGACCAACCCGAGGTTGCGTAAGAGTGCAGCCATGTCGGTGCCCGGTCTAACCCGGCGCGGCGCAAGGCCGTTCGGATGACGTGATAATGGTCCGCCGGCGCCTGCTCAGTATCCACGTGGACCACGGCGAAGGAGTTGGGATTTGTGCCTGCGATACCGAGGAAATCGCAGTCTAGGCTGCCGGTCATGGTGGACCCGATGGCCGCGCCAACAAATGCCGTTTTGCCCGCCTTGGCCTGCGCCAGCAACGCAACGAGGTTTCCCGGCGTGGCAATGCAAGTTCCGTTCAGCTTGAAAATGGTCCGCAACGGGGGCGGTTCTACATCGAACTTTAACCGGGCTTCGGCGAGTCTAGTTTTTATGCCGGTGTGCTCGTTGCCCGCTGCATATAAATCGCCGCATTGATGCGCAAAGTCTTCGAGTGAAAGCCGGTCAGCATCAAAATCGGCGGTGAGTAGCTTCGCCTGCGACTTGGCCCATGCCCGATGCAGCGTGCGCAGATGCCCGGCGAAATTCAGGGAAGAAAAGCTGCCCTCAGAGATTCGCCGCAATTCGGGCTCACTGAGGCCGCAACCGACAAGTGCCGCCGCGGGCTGTGCACCCGGCTTGAGAGTCAACAACGCCCGCCACAATACCGCGCAGGATGAATCGGTGAATGCCGCAGCCGGCAAAACTCTCGCCTGCTCAAGCAGTGCTCCGGTTTCGTCGCCGAGAATTGCAGCGATGATCTCCGCCTGCGAATACGACAGCAGGTGGCCGTTAAGCGGTGCGCCGCTCATGGCGTTCGGGTGCGACTGGCTCGGCTCTCAGTGAGCGAGCGAGTTCGCAGCGGATTCGGGTTAAGGCGGCTGCCCTGTCACGCCTGGAAGACCCAAGGAGCGCAATTTTTTCGTCGATCTGCCGGATCATGGCAGAAGTGGCCGACTCTCGCCGACGAAGCACGGTTACACGGCTGGTTTGCATTGCGGGTGCAAGGCTCAAGCTTATATATTTTCCCCTGACTTCGTGTCCATCGAGGAGAGCTTTCGTAAGGCCGCTAGCGCGTCTGCGTAAGGGATGAGCACCTTACCACGGATGTTGCCAGGCTTACGCAGGCGGACGAGGCGGAGCAGTCCCCGCTTTTCGAGATCGTAGTACGACGAGCGGCCGAGACCGAAGAAGGGGTCTTGCCCGCGTTGCGGGAGAGGAAAAAACTCCGGCGTGAATTTCGCCGACGAGCTACCGTCCGGCTCGGTTGACTGAATGGATTTCATGGCGATGTGTGTGAACACACGCCAACAAGTGCGGTTGTGCGCCGATGACGAGAAATCAGGTCGAAGACTAATTCGACGGATTTGCGCTTTCGATCAGTCGCTTGAATTTCCTCAGGCGCTCAGTGACCAGCGTTTTAAATGCACGCCACGGGCTCGAATTTAAGTTTTTCTCGTTAGGATTCTTGGCCTGAAATTCACTGAAACGCTCTTTGGCCATCTTGCTAAACTTGCCGGATTTGCCGTCCTCGGTAAGTAGGTCGGGCCGATATGGCTGGATGTACTTATCCACGAATGCATCGGACCATTCGCCGAGATTTTTGCGTCCGGGCGGAGTTAGTAGGCGTTGCCGCGTCGCGGCGTCGATAATGTCCACCTGCGTTTCTATAGAGGAATTTCCGAAACGAAGCGTTCCAGGGTCCAGCACCCCCAAGACAAAATAATTAACTTCCCGATTCAACAAATCATCGAGAACCCTTCGGCCACGCTTTCCGGTCTCCCTTTTCCCCTTTTCGTGACCAGGGGCGAGGTGGAGAGGAAGCTGCGCCCGCATTTCATCCCCACAACTAAACGGTGTTTCAATCAGGTTCGTGTGGAGCAGCGGGAACAGATAACGTCCTCTGGATGACGCTTCCACAAGGGGGCGGTACTCGGGTTTCTTCCACAAATATTCAATCTGCGTGCAAATGATCGTTCCGAGTTCAATCAGCCTATCAATCGATTCCATTTTGTCCGGGCCGTTGTATGCCTCCATCAACAGCAGTCGTTCCGCGCGATGAGCTTCTCCGAATAGCAGTTTTATTTTTTGAGGCCACTCCCTGTCCGCTGGCCCAAAGTGAATTTGGCCAACCTCTCGTGGCTTGCTGGGCCTCTCCTTTTTCATGCGCCCTTTGTAACGTCGGGCAACTTCGCGATTGCGTTGCGCTTCGCGTCTTCGTCGACGTGCGTGTAGTGTCTGGAAATCTCTGCGCTTTCATGACCGATGAGATCGCGCGTCACGGACTCAGAAACACCGGCTGCCTTGAGCAAGGATGTGGCCGTGTGGCGAAGGGAATGAAAGGTGATGGCGCTGTGCTCACGTGCCGCGTCGCGACCTTTCCGCTTAGGCTCATCCTTGCCGGGCCGCTCTTTGGCAAGATTGGCCGACACAAGCAGCTCATAAAATTGCTGCGACAACATCGCCGTGCCGCCGGAACGCATCGCGAGCGGATATGCCGACGGGAAAAGCGGCGCGCGCGGATTGTCACTCGCCGGCAATTCGGCAAGGTAGGCGCGGAGAGGCTTGGCGAGGGGAATGATTTGGCTGCGGCCGGTCTTGCTGGTGACTAGCCGAATTTCGCCGCGCTCGATTTCAACGTTGGCCCATGTCAGCGATGCGATGTCCTTGAGGCGCTGCCCGGTGTAGAGGCCGGCTAGGACCATCCCCCGCCATTCCTGCGAGGCTTCACGAAGGACGGCTTGCAGTTCTCCAAGGGTGAAAGGGCGACGGCGTGATTCAATCGTCTTGAGAGTGGAAACCTTGGCTGCGGGATTGTCCGAAAGTAAACCGTCCCGCCAAGCGGACTGGAACAGCGTGCGGACGATCTTCAGTTTGTTGTTTGCCGTGCGCGCCGTCGCCTTCATGGCGGAAGCATCGCGCCATGTGGCGACCTGAGCCGGGGTGACATAGTGAATTGGCTGGGAGGCCCGGTCGCCGAGGGATGCGGCGAACTCATCCGCGGCATGCCGGTAAGCAGTAAGTGTGACCGCCTTGGTTTCACCTTCCTTCCGGCCGAGCCATTGGGCGACAAATTCGGTGACCGACGGTGAGGCCAAGCGCGTACCGTGAATTTGCTCGTGGATGTCGGACAGCACGCGACGCGCCTGGGCTTCGGTTATCCGCTTGGCGGCGGCGTCTTCCCATTGGAGGGCGAGTTTCATCGCCCCTTTGCGGTCGGTCAGCTTCGTGCTCCGCTGCGTGCGGCGTCCATCGGGAAGATTGAAGCCGGCGATCCAGAAGGGCGATTTTGGGAGGCGTCGAAGATATGCCATAGAGGGGGAGAAGTTACAGCATAGGTTACAGCGTGCGCTATTGTTCGCAAGTGTTTACTGTCATTCTTGCTCTAGGGAGAGCAGTTTTCTCCGGAGGTCGAAATGAGTCACTGGTTCGAGTCCAGTAAGGTCCACCATCTGTATAAGCCGCTACACCGAAATGGTTAGCGGCTTATTGTTTTCTAAAATCCGGTCCGGTGGCAACGCAGGTGACGACGGGGCATTCGGCTGACACCGGGCTATTGACCAAGCCATGCGGCGAACGCGATCCACCTCCGCCCGTCGTGGCCGCGCTTTTCAGTCCTGGGCGATCGCCGTGGCAAAGGCCGGCTCGGCGTGCAGGGTGAGTTCGACTGCCTGCTTGGCATGGGCCCGGGTGGGCTCCGAGCCGGCATCGATGATGAACCCATCGGGGCTGATCACCAGCCAGCGCCAAGTATCGGGATGCTCCTGCTCGATCATGGCGATGTTCCCTGTGCCGGGACTGCAAGCCAGTTCCAAGGTCGAAAACGAAAAGAGACAGAATCTGGAAACGACCGCCGCTTCGGCCGCTGACGGATGGGTCTCGAACGAATCCCACGCCAAGGTTGTCGTTTGCATGTTGGAAACCCGATCGTGATGCCGTGATGAATAGGCCCGGCGGATGTCTTGCGCCGGTGCCAGGTCAGCTTTTCGTCCGCCATCCGCCCATCAAATAAATGACCAGGCAGATCAAGAGGATCAGGCCGATGCCACCTCCACCGATGGCAGGACCGCCCATATAAAAACCGCCGCCGCCGAACACGAGAAGAAGGACAAGGATGAGGAGGATTGGGTTCATGTCCGCAGGATACTCCTTTGTCGCCGCTGTCACTATGGGGCGTTCACCTCCAAAACTTCCCTTATCCGGACGCATCCACTAGGAAACCGCGGATGACGCGGATAGACGCGGATATTCCAGAGTCAAAATCATGGATTCGTCATGCGCTTCAATCACTCACCGGATCATGTGGCTCAGAGTGGTCGAGTTTTAACCCTCACTCCTTTATCCGTGCTCATCCGTGCAATCCGCGGAAAATCCGACTGAATTGTTCGGACTTATTCATGCTCCCGGCCTATTGGACCTCGTAGATCTCGATGAGGGCGATGCCGGTGGTCTGGTTCGCGCCGGCGACCTGGGCGGTGTAGGCGCCGGCGGGCAGGGTGATCAGGAGCGCGGAGTCCTTGCTGCCGGCGCCG
>CAIUKQ010000507.1 GCA_903899705.1 uncultured beta proteobacterium | reverse complement strand
GTCGCCATGGGTTTCTCTCAAAATTTGCCCGCTATTTTTGCGACATGAAAAATTGGTTAGAGAAACGCAAGTTTTATTGAAACCGGCTTGGCGGGGCAACCCCGTGGGCGCCAATGGTGTGGCTTTGAGGCCGGCATCCTTTATTCTTGACATGGGTGTCAAGATGCGACCCGCTTGGCACGACCGGCAGTGGCGCCCTGATACCGGTGCAAACACGCCTCCACATAACCGTTCAATTTCGCGAAATCGACGGGTTTCTTGAACACAACAACATCCGGGGGAAGGTTTGAGGTGGGTTGCACACCGGTTGCCCCGGTGATCACAATAATTTCAACCCGGTCAAAATCCTTGTCGCTTCGGATGGCTTTGATCGCCTGGTAGCCGTCCATTCTGGGCATGCGCAAATCCATTATGACCAGATGGGGTTTTTGTTTCGCCATAAGGAGAATCGCTGAATAACCATCCGTGGCGCTGATTATTTCAATCGGAAGATTCCACGACGAGAATTTCCGTGAATACAGCTTCAGCGTTGCCTCGTCGTCCTCGGCAATCAGAATGCGGAATTGAGAGTCTGCCGGACCTCCACCTATTCCTTTGTCTCGTTCGCCCAAGACCCTGTCTATCTCGGAGACGGGTATGCGTCTATGCCCCCCGCTGGTCTTCCAGGCGGACAAAATCCCGCCCTCCACCATCTTCTGCACCTGACTGAGAGAGCAAGACAACTTGACTGAAGCCTCACGAGTGCTAAGCCAATCGTCTCTGCCAGCCACTGCATTGGTTACGGATAAATCAGAATCGGACGGTGCTTTTTTTTTCATTTCCTGCCTCGGGCGATGATGAATAAATAATAGCGGAAAACCGCGCCAACTGGTTGAATATAGTACGCTTAAAAGGATGGGAGACGCGCAAAGGCAGGTCGGGTTCCGGCCCCTCTCAGTGTGCAGGTTTCGCCGCACCGTGGGGATCGGTTGGCGGGGTCGCCGAACCATGGGGATCATCGGGGGGCTTCCCGGCAACTGGTTCCTCCCCCGGCTTGACGAGCTTTGTCTTGCATTTTTCAGAAGTGCCGCTTTTGGTGGTGACTTTTTCGCAGACGCGTTGAACTTTATACGCATAGGCACTGCCAATCACCGCATCAACCAAAAATGTTCGCAAATTCGGCAATAAAATCAATTCAATTAAAACAAACGCAGCGCACAGTCGATGAAGCCGCCAGGATCTATCTGGAGGTCCCTTGCTCATGAATGAAAGATTCAGAAGCAACATTTCAGATAAAAAAACATTCGACTGGAAACACTAATTGCTGAGAATTTTGCGACCGTTTAGCGGTTGTGTCGGCCTTGCATTGAGTTTGAAGGGAAAGGACTCCACCTGTTCGCGCGCCACCGAACCGGCGGCCTTGAGAATAAAGAAAGTGACACCTTCCGTGCAGGGCGGAGTGGTTAAAGACCCCTCGTAGGAATAGTAATTCAGCTTTGCGGGGAACAGATCACCCGGATTAAATTCAACCGCCGGGACGAGCGTCTCTGGCCCCTCCTGCTTGGGGGCGTTCGTAAACACCAGTCGAAGCGTGGCATTTTCCTTGCCTTCATTCATCAGGACCCCAATCACCGCCAGCTTGCCACTCGCACTTTTGTGCACAAAATGGACAACCATTGCGCTGGGTTTGCCCTCAATCAGCTCTTCACTCGGCCGATGAAAATGAAACTGCAACAGCTCATACTCATCGGCACCAACCTTCATTTTGCTTCCCGGAGTCGCCATTACCTGGATGGTATGACCGTTATTCAATATCTTGAGCGGGCCGCTCTTGTATTCAACCTTGATCGGTTGCGTCGCTTTGTCAAAAGGGCCCTTGATATCGACAGGGGACTGGGAATGGCCGGTCCCGCAAACAGGGAATGCATCCCCCCATTTTGCGGGATTCATGGCCCCCTCGTATCCCCAATGAGGCGCCGCTTGCGCGGCGTGTGCATCGCCCCCACCACCGCCATGAGGGGCACCATGTTCCTCCGCGGCTTTCGCCTCTTTCGCTGCTTCCTCGATCTTTTTGCTGTTTTCCTTCACCCCACGCTGAACCTCGGCGATCTGCCGCTCCAGGGTACTGGTCTTGGACCACGTCACCACAGCCAGGGTCAGGGCCACAGAGATCAATGCGGCAAGTACGATATCAATGACCGTACGAATCATTTTCAACACTCCGCGAAGGAAAACTTGGGTTAGATTGACGCATTTACAACATTCAAACAGGATAACATAACCACAATTAATCCAATTGCCGAATCGCAGCAAACTGGTCTGCCCGGTCGCGCGCCAAACCGAATCTGGCGGGCGTTGATTGGTGATCGGTAACCAATAGAAAACAATGACTTCTTCAATCAAATACATGGCGATCGGCGTAATCAGCGTGGTCGCGGCGTGCGTGGCGGGGATTTGGTTCGCTTACGACTCAACAGAGGCGCTGGATGAAATCCTGCCCTTAAAAAAGCCCGCTGTTTCAAGCAAAAGTCAGGCTTCCCAGGAAAAGAGTTTCAATTTGATCTGCGAAGGCGCGGTTTCAATCCCAGCCAACGGGTTCGATTCACCTTTCAAAACCGGCAACCAGACGTTCGTTGCCGGGATAGACATTGACAACCATACGGGTTGGTATCAGGGAAGTCTTTCAATTTCCGAGGCGCGCAAGGGGACGGCGACGCTGCGAGGCGATGTCGTAACAGTCAATCGCCCCGCCCTTTTTGAACGCTACGGTTCGATGATAACGGGCGAGGAGTTCACGCTCGACAGGGCATCGGGCGAATTTGAGCAGTCCGTCACGCTAAGCGACAAGAGACGCATAGTGCTCATCAAGGCCTACTGCGGAAAGCTGACCAAGCCCCCTTTTTAATCCTTGCCCGTGCTTGAGTCACGCGCACCGAGCTTGCCAGTCTCTGCAAATTGCTCAACGGCGCGTTGCGAGGCGATCAATTCCACCGAAGACAGCCTGGCCGCCACAATGTCCCGATTTCTAAGAGCGGCGGCCTTGTCTGCGTTCGACCATCTGGGGTAATTTATCGCCGCCAAAGATGACCACATAAACGACAGACCATAATCTTGGGGGACGCCTCGTCCATACGCGTAAAGCATTGCCAGAGCGGCTTGTGCGTAAGGGTGGTTGCGCCCGGCGGCGAGCGCATAATATTTCGCGGCGATGGCGTCGTCCTGCGGCCTGCCCAGCCCCAGTTCATAGAGTTTGCCCAGGCCGTATTCCGCGGAAGAACTGCCCTCCCGTGCGCCCTTTTCCCAAGCCCTGGCCGCCTCGGAATACTTTCCCCGCTCGAATGCCAACTTGCCAGCATCCACTTCAACAAGAAAATCGCACCCCGACAATGCCATTGCCAAGATGAAAACGGATAGCGACACCAGGGGACGAATAGCAACCCCGGCGCGTACCGCCGAATCCCCACCTCTCCCGCCATAGCCCGGCGCCACGAATACACCCATAACCTTAAGATTTCATCCGATAAAACCCGCCTCCACCCAGTGGAGCACACCCGGGCGTATTCCCCAAGGTATCATCAAACGGGCGGTGTTTTCCGGAAATACGCCTTGAGTAAGGTGGTCGATCCATTGGCCTTCGCGCGCAACTCGTTGCACCAGAGTCTGCGTATCCAGCCCCTTGGAAAGCAGAAACTGACCGGGAATCGGGTCGGCTTCATTGCGACCACCGGAAAGTCGATCGTGAAAAGACGCCCAGACACGACCTCTCAGTAGCGATGTCAAACTCTCAAAGTCCCTTGTCAGAAGTTCTGCGACTCGCTGATGAAGGCCGTGTTGCCCCAGGACATTGCAAAACAGCACCGCATGATCAGGATATTTACAGAGCAAATCCTCCAACTGCTCGAAAAGATCACCTTCCTGCCAGGTCAATTGGACCCTGCGCCCTGCGATAATCTTACGGTGCAACACGCGGAATATTTTGCCGGCTAACGGGTCAATATCAAGCGCGTGAATTTGTGAAAACCTGCCCAAGAATGAATCGGGAATGCACCAGCCGGCACTGGGGCCGATCAGCAACAATCCCGTGGAGGCGGGATGCCAGGTATCCAGCCAGTCTCCAACGGGCAAAAGGAAATGATTCCAATGCCTCCTGCGATGAAGAGCGCGCATATGCCATACAAGCCCTCCACTCGGACTGGTCCAGGAACTGAACATGGGCGGCGCTGAAACGTCCGGGAAATTCGCGGGAAAAAAGTCAACCCTACTGCAGGACGGCCACAGAAGACATTGAACGGATCACTTCATTTTCCAAAACGGAGCCCCTGCCTTTGAGCTTGTTTAGCTTCTGCACAAGAGTTGTTCGCTGCAGATTCAGCAACTGGGCTGTTTTGGAAATGTTACCGCCGGTGTGATTCAAGGCGTGTGAAATGAGCTTTCTCTCAAAATTCGAGAGATGCATTTTTAGTGGAACCCCGTCTATTGGAAAATCACGTTTTCCGTTGGCAATCAGAATGATTTCTTCCAGGGGGTTGTGCCCTTCACGGTCCGCGTCAGCAATCAGACTGACCACCTCCAAATCCGAATCCATGTCCGCAGGCACCGGTTCGTCACTGTCCCGATTTGATCTGGGTTCAATAGCGCGGGTTGGCACGCGCGCAGAAGATTCCGGCAACAACTCCAGCAGTTTTTTGGGGAACATCTGCCGTGGAACGTCCCGCCAGTTGACCAGTTTTCCCGAAAACATGACGCTCAACCGATGAACAAGATTGGAGAGCTCACGGATGTTGCCGGGCCAAGAATAGGATTTCAGCAGATCAAGGAACTCGGGATCAACTGAAAAAGGGATCGAACCACGGGGACTGACTTTCGATGCGAGATGCGCAATCAGGTCCCCTAGATCATCAACGCGATCACGAAGGGGCGGCACCACAATCGGGAGGACGTTCAACCTGTAATACAAATCTTCCCTGAACCGCCCCGCGGCGCATTCGGTTTCCAGATCCCGGTGAGTCGCGGCAACCACGCGGACATCTACCTTTACCTGCCGCGTGGATCCGACCGGATCGACGACGCCCTCCTGCAGTACGCGCAATATTTTGGCCTGAAGCTCCAGGGGCATATCACCGACTTCGTCGAGGAAAAGCGTCCCGCCTTCAGCAAGCTCAAATCGCCCCACACGGTCCGCAATCGCACCGGAAAAGGCCCCTTTTCTGTGGCCAAAGAGCTCGCTCTCCAGCAGGTCGCGTGGAATCGCTGCGCAGTTGACCGGCACGAACGCCGCCTTGCGCCGGGAGGAGCATCCATGCAACGCCTGTGCAACCAGCTCTTTGCCGGTACCGCTTTCACCGCTTACAAGAACCGTCGCCGCAGAGTCGGCGAACATATCAATCAGCTGCAACAGCTCTTTTACAGCGGGCGAAGAACCAACAATGATCTGGGAGCCGGCCATCAATCATTTTCCATCGCGCGATGGGGCCGCATCAGAAGGCCTGCGGCTCCCGAAAGCGGGACTATGGAATGGATATTATTTCGCACAATACACACATACTACATCTTTGCCATACGTCTCACATTAATCATTTTAAGGTCATCAAGATTCAAAGGATGACCCGGTCCAAATGTTCAAACGAATCAGCGGGCCAGGTTGAATCTCGCTATGGCCAGGCTATCCAGCCCCTTCTGGTCCCGAAGGGCCCGGCCGCGCTCCTCCGCCGTCTTTGCCCGGTCCGCCAAACCGGCCATTTTTGCCCGCTCGGCCTCAAGCATCCTGTGCGCATATTTCGCCGCGGCGAGCTTTTCACGAGCGGCGACAAGACTCGCTTCAAGCCTCGCTTTAACCTCCTCAATATGTGCGATATACCTGCGGCAGTTCATGTTATCGCCTATGGAGTGCGTCCCACTCTCCACCGCCGCCAGTTTGGAGCGGTATTCCGATATCAATTGATTCATCCGCGCCTCACTGCCCTCCAGACCGGTGACCGATTCGCCGGCCTTGAGCACATCGGCCATGGCAGAGGCGACCCTGCGCTGGGCGCGCTTCTCAAGAATCAACCAGGTGTTATTTTTGACAGCCATGAAATCAGTGAAATCCTTTTTTAACGAAAAGGCGGTCAATTCGCCATTAATTCGTTGATTGAACGAACGGCACTCGGATAATCGACATTAAGGTCCATATCCTGCCGAAGAAAGTTCTCCATATGCGCCCGCTTGGCAACCGCCTCGTCGAGGTCCGGATTCGCGCCCTGTTCATATGCACCGACCTGTATCAGTTCGGAGTTCTGCTGATACAGGGTCCACAACCGGCGAAAACGATTTGCCGCCTTTAGCGTATTGGGGTCAACGAGGGCCTGCATCAATCGGGAAACAGACCCCATCAGATCTATCGCGGGATAATGGGCGGCGTCAGCCAGGGCACGGGAAAGCATGACCTGTCCGTCCAGTGAGGCCCGGGCAATATCGACCACCGGGTCCGACGTATCGTCATTTTCCATGAGGACGGTATATATGGCCGTGATCGAGCCAAAACCGCCCTTCCCGACTCCCGCCCGCTCTATCAGGTTGGGCAGCAACGCGAATACCGAAGGGGGATAGCCTTTTGCCGTCGGCGGCTCCCCTACCGCAAGCCCGATCTCCCTCTGGGCATGCGCGACCCTGGTAAGGCTGTCCACCAACAGAAGCACGCTGAGCCCCTTGTCACGAAAGTATTCCGCCACCAGGTGCGCCAAATTGGTGGCCCGCAATCGCAACACCGGCGAGACGTTTGCCGGAGCCGCAACGACAACCGATCTTGCAAGACCTTCGGGCCCGAGAGACTCCTTAATGAAGTCATTGACTTCACGTCCTCGTTCCCCGATCAGGCCGATCACAACAACATCAGCCTTGGTGTATCGAGTCAGCATGCCCAGAAGAACGCTCTTACCCACCCCCGAACCGGCCATCAGGCCAATCCGTTGACCGCGCCCGATGGTAAGAACGCCGTTGATGGCCTTAACACCGACGTCGAGAATCTGGTTGATGGAACCCCGTTCGAGCGGATTTAATGGAAGCCCCCGCAGACTGCGCTCATCCTGGCAGTCCGCAGCCGGTCGGCCATCCAGCGGGATACCGCGGGCATCGATAACCCGACCCAGCAATGCCGGCCCAAGTCTGACGCTGGGGGCCATGCTGACGACGCGCACTGATGCACCGGGCCCAATCCCGGCAGGTTCGCTGAAAGGCATCAGATACGTGACGGAGGCATTAAACCCGACCACCTCGGCTTCCAATGGCGGAGAGCCCGCGCTTTCCACGAGGCAAATTGCGCCGGCCGGTGCCACAACCCCCTGTGCCTCAAGGGTAAGCCCAACCATTCGCACCAGCTTGCCACTGCGCATGGGTGGATCCACCCTTGCACGTCGTATGGCGGCGTCGGCGGCGGAAGGAAACTCGGGGTTTTTCCCCAAATTATTGGCCATCGGAATGAACGGTTCCCGCGACCGGATCGTGATTGAATACATTGCCAAAGGACGGCTTCACGAAGCCCGGCGAAGCATCAGAGTCGGAAAACATTCCTTTCACGGACTTCGCGGAATTGAACTGATGAGAAGAACCAATTCCAAGAACTGATTTTGCCAGTGCATCAAGGCGGTTTTCGATCAGATCCTCAATCGCCCCGTTCGCCATCTCCACACGCACACCGCCCCTCGCGATACTCGGGTCACGCACCAATTTCAAAGATCCGGAAAACTCCGAATCAAGCAAATTGAACATTTCCAGATCATCGGGATTCAATTTCAAGGACAGTTTTTCCGCCTGGGGATCCACGTCAACAAGACAATTGGATATCAGCCTGCTGATGGCTGCGCCCGACAGACTCAGCTCGCCCCGCACAAGCTGAACCGCCAAGTGCACCGCCAGCTTTTCCATCGGGAAGAAGAACTGCGAGGAATCGGAAAGGGAATTATTAAGAGCCAGAATCAGATCTTTGACAACCTGCTTTTCTTTATCAACCTGGCTGCGCAACGACTGGGTCGCCTCCAGCCGGCCACTTTCCATTCCCTCGGCAAACGCCTCGGCACGCTCTTTGCGAACAATCTCTTCCAGTTCGCTGCTGCGGCCACCTTCAGAAATGCCAGGCTCCCCGCCCAAAGGCTCGATTGAATCTGTGGACTCCCCGGGACTGGTGGCGGTCAATGGTGAAAACTTCGCTGCTCCTTCGCTGGTGTTCGATCCGGCACTATGACTCGCCACTGAATTTGCCGGGGGAGTGCGAGGAACCAATGCGGATGCGGGTTTTTCGTTGAAAACATTGACCGGGTGCGTCAAATGTCCCTGCGACTTAAAAACATTGCCGCCGGCAAACCCTTCAAAAAGCGCGTTCGGCTTCCAGTTATCGGCGACCGAATCGTTATTTTTACTAGACAAAATCATCACCCCCGCCAGCAAGAACAATGTCGCCCGTGTCCGCCAGCTTGCGAGCCGTTCGCATGATCTGCTTTTGCGCCTCCTCGACGTCGGCGAGTCGCATCGGGCCTTTTGCCTCCATGTCATCGACAAACATTGATCGTGCCCTTGTTGACATATTTCCAAGGAATTTACCCTTGACATCCTCGTCGGCTCCCTTGAGCGCAACCATGAGAAGGTCAGGTTCTACAGCCCGCATCAGCGTTTGTATCGTCCGGTTGTCGCAACTGCTCAAGTTGTCGAATGTGAACATGTTGTCCTGGATTTTCTGAACAAGATCAGCATCCAGCTTTGTCACCCCCGCCATGATCCCCGCCAAAGGCGTGGTCTTGGTGAAATTGAGGATCTTCGACGCCGCCTTCACCCCGCCAAGGCTTGAAGACGCGCTCGACGAACTGGTGGAGAACTGCTTGTTCATGATCTGCTCAAGCTCTTTCATTGCCGAAGGAGGCACCACATCCAGGGTTGCGACTCTGGAAATAATCTCCGGCCGGGTCTCAACCGGCAGAACATTCAGCACGTCCGCCGCCACATCAGGTTCCAGCACGGAAAGAATAATTGCGACAACCTGGGGATGTTCGCTTCTGATCATGTCGGCGATCGACCTTGAATCCATCCACTTCAGGATATCCAGCCCCTTGCTGGATGCTCCGGGAAGAATTCGCCCGAGAACCGACGCCGCCTTCTCCTTGCCAAGCGCGCGCTGAAGCACTGTTTCCACATAATCATGAACACCCAATCCAAGGTTGGTTTGTTTCTTGATTGTGGTGATGAAGTCATCGAGAACGGCGCTGATGGCCTCCTGGGAGAGATCCGCCACAGAAACCATTGCCGCCCCCAGGGGCTGGACTTCCTTGGGGTTGAGATAACTGATGATATTTGCGGCCTCTTGCTCACCAAGCAGCAGCATGAGCACGGCCGCGCGTTGAATATTGGTCAACTGGTCAAGCTCTGCGCGAATCGATTCGCTCATCGGCTCAAGCTGTCCACCTTCAGCAGTTTTTTTATCAGCCACGGGAACACCCACAATTCATCATTCTCAGCCCGCCATGTCGCGTTTGATCATGTTCTTGAGCACATTGGCTACCCGTCCGGAGTCTTCCTGCACCAGCATTCTAATCAGCGCGACCTTGTCGTCATACGTATTGGCAGTATCCAGCATGTCGGCAGAAATACTTGATTTCTTCGGAGCGGCTGATTTCTTGAGCCTGTCCTTGAAGTCCTCCAGAGATTCACCATCCGCCATGGTCATGGCCTCCTGTCCGGGCTCAGCAACACCAGCACCAGGCGCCTGGGCTGCCTGCAGCAAGCCAACAGGTGCACCGGGAGGCGCCGTGTAGGATTTCATCATCGGGCGGACAACAACAAGCAGGACCGCAAGAATCAGCATTGCCGCGAGCCCCACTTTGAGTCCGTTGAGTGCCATGTCATTCTCGTACCAAGGCACAACGGGCCCGGTGATGCTGACCGGTTCGAATTTTGCCGCCAAAAGATTGACAACGTCTCCCCGATCCTGACTGAACCCAACGACCCCCTTTACGAGTCCGGCGAACCGCTGAAGCTCTTCTTCGTTGTACCCCGCGGCGGGAGTGCCGGCCTTGTCAGCCGCCTTGTCAGCAGCCTTGTCGCCTGCTTTGGCTGCAGAGGCCTCCGGGACCGGCAAAACCTTGTCATTGATCACTACGGCGACAGAAACACGCTCGATGCCGCCTTTGGAATTCCTGACATGGCGAACAGTTTTGTCGAGCTCATAATTACGGGTTGTTTTACTGCTAACGGAGCCCTGGGCATCCTTCTTTTCATCCGTCGCCGTCGTGTCCGCAGTCGCTTTCGCTTCATCCGGGACCTTATTGGACAAGGAACCCGGGACCCCTCCTTGAATACCGGACTGCGCGCCTCGATCTTCCGACAACACTTCCGAACGGGTCTTTGGACCCTCTTTGCGCGCATCATAGTCTTCGGTGGCCGTCTCGACATCGGTGAAATTCATCACCAGGTCCACCTGGGCGCGAACATTTCCCTCGCCCACGACAGACTCGAGCAACTGAATGATTCGTTTGCGGTATACCTCCTCCGACTGGGTTTTATGTTCGGACTCCAGGCTCGTAAGTCCCAGGGCACCGCCAGATGGCGATTGCGAAATGAGGTTTCCAAGATTATCAACCACCGAGACATCTTCAGCCGAAAGGTAGGGGATGCTGGACGCCACGAGATGAACAATCGCCTGAACCTGGCCGGGGGAAACCAAGCGCCCGCTAAAGGGCGTCACGATCACAGACGCTTTGACAGGGGCACGTTCCCTGACAAAAGCGCTTTGCTTTGGCTGCGCCAGGTGAACGCGCGCGGTCTGGATGGTACCTATCTGGGTAATGCTTCTCGCAAGCTCCTGCTCGATCGCAGCACCGTATCTCGCCTGCTCCATAAATTGACTGGTTGTGAGTGCCGACTGGTCCTTGAGAGAATCAAGGATGCCCCGTCCCAGGGCTTTGGGAATACCCTGGGAGGCAAGCAGTATTCTCGCCTCGTGGTACTTGCCTGAGGGAACCGTCAACTGACCCGTTGTCACATCGATGCGCGGGTTGTAGTTGGCAATCTTCAGCGCGTCCAATGCCGCCTGCTGGTCAGCCTCCACCATCCCCGGGAAAACCACCCGGTACGGGGGTTCCTGGAACCAAAAAAACAGTGCGGCGACAGTCACCAGCAGCACCAAGGTCATGATCGCCGGCATCGCCTTGCGTACCGCGGGCTGTTGAAAAACCTCCAACATCGACGCCATTACCCGGGCGGGCCCAACTTGCGGGGGCATGAAGGCCCCAACGCTGCTGCCGCCGGCCAACTGCATTGCCATCTGGGGCGCAGGGGAGAGTCCTGTTGAAGCCTGGGGGATAAGACCGGACGAAAGTGCTTGTTCAGTGGTTGCCATTGCGATTCATTTTTATGTTGTGTTTTAAACCGATGATCAACTTAAACGGGCATGTTCTTAATATCTTCGTAGGCACGCATAATCTTGTTGCGCACCTGCAAAGTCGCCTCGAAAGCCAGGGAGGATTTCTGGACCGCAAGCATTACGTCGGTTAGAGGAACATCCTTACCCTGCTCGAACGCCGTTGAAAGAGACTGTGCATTCAGCTGAATCTGGTTGACTGAGTCCACGGCGCCTTTGACCATGTCCACAAAGCCGCTCTTGCCGACCGGGGCAGATCCTCCGATATCCGAGCCCCCCGCGTCCTGTGACCCAAGCGCCTTGACCTGGGTGTCATATTGCCGGATCTGGTTAAGGATCGACTGGATATTTGCTGCGTTGACTTTATCAATCATGTCCCACCCCTATTGGATTGCGGATACGGACAATCCGTGATCCCTGAGTTGCGCCAACTTGTATCGCAATGTGCGCGGACTAATTCCAAGCGCCTTTGCCGCCTCCACCCTATTGGGCGCGGTTTGCAAGGCCGCCATAATCACGCGGTGCTCGCGATTTCGAATTGCAGGGCCCAGAGCGGCCCCCTCTTGATCGCCAACCGCTTCCAGTTCAGGCAGGGGTTGGGCAATTCTTTCCACAAACGCCGGTTTGGCGGATGACAGGGATGGTTCGTCGAACAGCAAATGGCCGGCGTCAATCAGCGGCCCGGAACAAATTACAAGGGCCCTTTGCAACACATTGGACAGTTCACGCACGTTGCCGGGCCATTCGTAGCCAAGCAGCATGTTTTCAGCCTCCTCGGTGAACCCATTGACGCCGACATCTGCTCCAAAAACATTCAGCAGATGATTTGCCAGAGGAAGAATATCCCCGGGACGTTCCACCAAAGCCGGAATCGACAGCCTGAAGGTGCTGATTCGAAAGTACAGGTCCTCACGAAACTCCCTCCCAAGAATGGCGGCGCGCAAATCCTTGTTGGTGGCGGCAATCAAACGAAAATCAACGGAAATCGGGCTCTGCGCGCCCAGCCTTGTCACCTGGCGTTCCTGAAGCACCCTCAACAGTTTTGATTGAAGCGAAAACGGCATCTCGCCTATCTCATCAAGGAAGAGACTTCCACCCTCGGCCTGTTCAAAAACGCCTTTGTGCTCCCGGGCGGCTCCGGTAAAGGCGCCTTTTTCATGCCCAAAAAGCAAATCCTCAATCATGGTTTCGGGAATCGCAGCACAGTTCAATCCTATAAACGGGCCGTTCCTCCTTGGCGAGGCTTCGTGGAGAATGCGCGCCAGGACTTCCTTGCCCACCCCGGTGGGACCGGTCAGCAAAGTGGTAACCCCGGCTGCGGCAACACGGCGGGCCAGCTCCAGCAGTTTCTGGCTCGAGGGATCCACGAAAACATAAGACTGGCTGGCCACATCGGGCGTACGCCCCATCCGGGACACCATCGATCGCCAGACGGACTCCGACCATTCATCGGATGCAATGACATCAAAAGCCCCGCCGTGCATCGCCTGAACACCCACTTCAAGGCAATGCCGATCCACACGGCATATCAACGGCAGGCTGCAAAGCAAACCGCGAAGAATCCTCTTCACCTCATCCAGCAATCCCGTGTCCGTGGTCAAACGGATCACGATGGCATCAACATGCTTCAGGTCGACCCCGAGGTCGCTGGCGGACCGCACCTTCAACACCTGCACCCCGGCCGAACGGAGTCGCAAAAGCTCTTCCTCGGAAAATGGACTGACTGTGTCCAGCCAAAGTACATTTGCGTTTTGAAGACCGGAGTTGTTCACCTTTAAATCCTTTGCTGGTTGCCGCTGCTCACAATCCTTATAAGCACCTTTCGTGCCAGCATGTTTTTTCTTAGTAAAATCATATTGTTCTGTTGCGGCATTTATCCCATTTTTTTCATTTCCCGGCGCCTGTCACATTAATGACGACAAAATGCCAGGAAATCGAAGTCGTCAAATCACCCCAATAACATGGCTGTCTTGAGCCGCTGATTGGATAAAGACGATTCGGCCCCAAAAGCATCGGGTTGGAATTTGGAGAGAGGATCACGGCCCGCCCCACGCCACGGCGTCCGGGAGGCATGAGGGACAACGGAATTCCGCTATTTCGGATCAAACCCGCGACAAGGAACCCCGTCGGCGCGCGCCACCTCGACACACGGCAGCAACTGACTGCTAAAACCCATCAGCCGGCATAAATAGGGCGTCGCAGGCTGCCAGCTAACCGCAAAATGACGACACCTTCGGCAATTGGGGGCCGTGTTGGGTGCCGTGGCTGGTGTCAACTTGGCAAGTTGATGCATCTGTTTCATTGCACGCCTGACCGGATGTTTTTCAATGGCCATGGAAGGCGAAAACGCCTTCCTTAAAATTCACGCCACCTTCAATGCCACTCCAATTACCCCTGCAGCAGCTTCAGAACGCCCTGGGCGCTTTGATTGGCCTGCGCCAGAACCGCCGTGGCAGCCTGCTGGATAATCTGCGCGCGAGCAAGATCGGTCGATGCGGTTGCGTAATCCGCATCCTCAATCTGACTGCGGGATTGCTTGGAATTCGTCACAACGTTGGTCAGATTGTTGATGACATGGTCCAATCGGTTCATCACCGCACCCATGCTCGCACGCGACGCGTTGATCTGATTCATGGAGGCATCAAGACTTGCCAGCACCGCGGTGGCGGACGCCGCTGTTGCGATTCCCACGCTGGGCTCGGCCTGGCCAACATCCCCGGTGATGCTTCCCGTAATGGGCCCATTGCTGCCGAAATCAGCCAGATCAATGTTGATCACCTGGCCCGCGGTTGCGCCAATCTGGAAAGTCAGGCGCCCGACGCGTGGCGCGGACATTTCAAGGCCCGATGGGCCGCCATACGTTCCGGCGACAAACCCCAGGGCACTAAAATTGGAGGCCGCGCTCGCCCCGTTCACGCCGGTGCCAACCTCAATCTTTCCTGTCGGAGCGGGGGGTGGCGTGGGATGGCCCGCAATGGAGGGTGGCAGTGGCAATGGCGCGGGAGGCATCGTCGAATAAAGATTGACCCCGCCAAAATGAGTGACTGCATCTGAGGCAGAGGCCGCCGATTTTACGTCGGCCACACTAAGCCCGAAATCTTTCGCGTCAATAGAGCCCGCAACCGCGGGGTCAAACCAGACAGACAGATTCTGGCCGTCCTTGGCCGTTAAAGTGATCCCGGAGCCGCCGCCGGCGTAAGAAGCCGTTACGCTCGCTACTTTGATCTTTACCGCATCGACAATGGCACCGGCGCGTTTATCAGCGTCGGCATAAAACGGAACATCCACCGCCGTGCCGTTGATATAGAGTTTGACGACCTTGGTCGCACCGTCGTCGCCTCCCAGCACGTAAGCCCCCGCAGGAGTGTCGACGGTGGTGATTTGCGAACCGGAGATAACCATCGGGCTGGGTTTTGCGGTGATTCCAGTCAAGGCACTTTGGGAATTTATCGCCGCGGCAATCGCAACCGAGCTTGTCGCGTCCATGTAAGCCAGCGCGTCTCCCGTGAGGGGATCCTTCTGGTCTTGCGAACCCGGAATAGGAACACCATTCAACACAAGATCCCCCGGCCGTAATGCAGCGGTCTTTTGTCCCGAAACCGGATTGACAGAGGGCCTCGTGATGGTACTGACCTCGGAACTGTTGTCATCAAAGTGTCCCGCCTGCAGGCCACTGTTGCCAATGGCGCCTGTGTTGGTCCCGATCAGGAGGTCTGTTCCCACTTTTGCGGAAAGCGAGTACGTGCCGCTTTGCGCCCCTTGCTTCAATCCGGTGGCTGACGAAAAAGTCGCATCAGCCGAAAAGGTATTGAAAGCCACTTCAATATTGCGCCCGTCGGCGGCTCGCAAGGTGATGCCCCCGGCATCCCCGCCCGTGTCCGAGGCAACAACGCCGGTTTTGTTCGAAATCTTGTTTATGGCCTGGACCGTGACGGCGCGCGATAGCTGCGTATTGTTTTGAAGCGTGCTGAAAACATCGGTATTGAAACCGTTGATCGTCACGCTTCCACTGGGCGGCACATTCGGGGGTGTCAACACCGCCACCGACATCGCCGTGCCCGTCATGACCGTCTCACCGATTACCGCCGTAACGCCACTCACCTTCGACTGCGAATTGATGGCCGCCACCCTGGCGATTGCGCTGCCAACGGCATTTCCAGCCGGGGAAAGGGCGTCATCCTTGGAATCCGCCTTTGGAATGGTCTTGTCGTTGATCGTGACATCGCCGGCGGTCAACGCGTTGAGCTTTCCGTAATCGCGCTTGATCGTGACAGATGCCTTTTCAGGACTTGCCCAGCCTGCGACCTTGTCCGTGTCGATGCCAAAACCACCCAAACCGGCAAACGTAATCGAGCTACCAGTCACCACCCCCGCGTAATCGAGCTTTCGACCGTCATCCAGGGTAAGGGTCCCCGTCGCGGTCGTGCCGCCAACATCAACACTCACACTCAAATTGCCTGATTTCGTGGGGCTTCCAGTCGTCGACAAATGACCCGAATTGGTACCTGTCACGGTCCCGGCCGAATAAGCAATCCCCGACACATACTGCCCATTGCCGGTCGTTCTCACCATGGGGACCTGTCCGACCTGCTGCCCTGCGGAACCATTCAGTATGGGGAAGCCGTTCCACTCCGTACTGTCGGCAATCTGGACAATTTGTTGCTTGAGCTGCTGGAATTCCTGATCGAGATAGCCGCGCTGCTCATTGGCATTGGTATCGTTGATCGCCTGAATCGACAATTCACGCATCCGCTGGAGCATCGACGTTATTTCGTTGGTGGCACCTTCAGCCGTTTGAATCAGGGAAATCGCATCCCCCGCATTGCGCACCGACTGGTCAAGCGCCTGAACCTGTTGCGTGATTCTGGTGGAGATGGCCATCCCGGCGGCATCATCCTTGGCGGAGTTAATCCGCTTTCCGGTGGACAGCTGCTGCATTGCCGTGGCAAGCGCGCGGCTGTTTGACGCCAACGAAGCCTGCGTGCTCAACGCGTTGACATTTGTGTTGATGATGGTCATTTTCCGTTGCTCCAGTTGAATCGATCAGTATCGGCACCGATAATCGTCGATGCCCTTTGCCCAGACCATCTAAGCATTAGTCGTGCCAGTTAGTTTTTGTCATATAAATCAGTCATTTATTTCGTCTCACTTGTTTGTGTTTTCTGCGTTTTATGGGTTTTTGCATCTTTTTGATGATGCCGGTGGCAATTTTTTGCCACCGGCGCCGGCCGGAGTCACTCGCGGCGCAGAGGCAACCTTTCCCAATTGGGATACCCAGCACAAGACAACGTGTAGTATTGCCTCACTTCAATCATATTTCGCGGATGCAGCAGTTGTGCTTTCCGGAATGTCCCCGCCCCGCGCGGAATGAGAATTAACCAGAATAACGGTCTCTAAATGGTCATCAAAAATCCGCCCCACCCAAAGCACACTCCCCTGGCCGTGCATATCCGCTCGGGGCTTCGCTGGCTTCTACGACTGCTGCTTCTTATATGTATCAGCCCGACATGGGCGGCCTCCGGAATCATCCAAAGCGTTACCGGAACGGCACGCGTATCGCAACCATCGGGGCTTGAACGGGCCGCCCAGAAAGATGTACAGCTTTATCCGGGGGACACCATCACAACCGGGGCCAAGTCGGAGGTGCGGATCCGCATGATTGACGAGGCGATGATCTGGATCCAACCGGAATCCTCCCTCACCATAGACAAGTATTCCTACGTCAAACAGGGAGATGCCAAGGACCAGGCGGTGATGAGGCTGATTGCAGGCGGGTTTAGGACGGTTACCGGGCTCATCGGAAAAATCAACCGCAATAATTACAGTTTGAGCACACCCAATGCAGTAATGGGTATTCGCGGGACGGACTTCCAGGTCATGTTTGTAAGCCCGGGGCAGACAAGAACCCCATCCTCACCCGAACCGGGGACCTATAACCACGTTTATCTGGGCTCAACCGTACTGAATGCCAATGGCAATTCCGTCAACGTCGAGCAGGGACAAACGGCATTTGCGGGACTCACCCCGGGCGCCCCGCCGCAACTGTTACGGTCAAAACCTGCATTCATGGATGCCCAGCAAGCGGCGAACAAAGAGACTGTTCCTGCAGCCAAATCCGACGCCAAACCAAGAATGCTGTTGGTGACCTTGCGTTTCGGTAGTCCGCCGGGCGCCTCATCAACCACCACGACGAGCAGTCGCGATGCCCGACCCACGAATGAGGAGCAAACGGTCAGGGTCATGGATGGCGCAAAGGCCATTATGACCATCAGCCAGAGCGCGCCATCCGCGACCCGCCAGGGGAACGGAACGCAACAGGGCACGATTGTCGAACTAAGCCCCAAGTTGGCCGAAAACAATGTCACCTTGCAGTTACAAGCCCAGCGTAGCAGCTCCGGCTCAAGCGGAAACCTCGCCCAGAACGTCGCAACCACCATTAGCGTGCCACTGTCGCAATGGACTGAAGTAACAGGTAGCGGCCCATTTGCCTCAAACAATAACGTGGAAACAACCTCCTCACGGAGCGCGCAATCAAGCCCGAAGACCATCTACCTGAAGGTGGATGAAGTAACCCAATAGTCAACCCCGGTCATGCCTTCCTCGCATTGACAAGAAAAACCTTACCCGTTTGAAAGAGAAACCCATGTTGAGAGTTGATAATTTTTCTTTTGTCGAACGTTTAAGCCAACCTTTCAGGGAAAAGCTGGAAACCATCATCGACTGGTTCCCCGTTTCAGCTGGATCGATTGTCATTCAGCAGGGCACACCGTCTGACTTTGCCGTCTTTGTGCTGGAAGGTGCCTTTGATTGTTTTAGTCAGACAGGCGGAACGAACCGGTTAATGTCGACGGTGCAGGCGGGCTCGGTGCTGGGAGAAGTCGGATTGATTCTGGATTCCCCACGGACTGCAACCTGCCAGGCATCAAAAGACGGAATTATCGGCATCTTGTCAAAAACGGATCTGCACAAGATGGCCGAGGAAGAGCCCGAACTATATCTCGCGCTCCTCCAAATTCTCGCTGTCGCTGCGGCAAACCGGCTGCTCGAGGTGAGCAAAAAGGTGAACCATCTTATTCAGAAAAATGAAATAGCCGTTCAAGCAGCGATGCAAATTCTGGATTCGTCCCTGGTTACCTGAACCGTGCCCGATGGGCATGTGACGACCTCCACCACTGTCAAACCTCTATATAGCCGCCAATCTCCATGGCATGGTTGAAGGGGATCTGAAAGTATTCAGTCGCCCCCTGCATTGACCTGTGCATGTAGATGAAGGGGCTTAATAAAAACGCGGACGAGTGCCGTGCCACCACCTTTTCCTTGCCCACAAAGAAGGAAATTTCCGACAGGCTGAAGTGAAATTCACGAGCCCTGAGGAAGGCCACCGCACGCATCACATGCACGTCCTCCATGAAGCCGAAACGGACATTAACCGAGTGAAAATTATGATCCCTGTGCTGGATGGTGACCCGTTCAGAGTCCGCGACATAG
>CAIUKQ010000506.1 GCA_903899705.1 uncultured beta proteobacterium | reverse complement strand
TCGTATCGAGCCACGAGCAATCAAGCGACGACCTAAAAACTATCCGACAATGGACAAACCACGCGCCACAATTACAGAGCATGTCCGCAAACATGGACACCCGAAAAAGATTAAGTAAGTACCATTCGGCCTTCGCCCCCTCGTAACTCCCCCAATTCAGAATTCCTCTAGGAAGTCTTGGAGAGGAGTGCGTCCATGGCGCGAGATGCGTAGACCAGAGTGGCGCCGGCATTCACGTTGATCGCGACGCCCAGGGCCTCGACGATTTCTTCCTTTTTTGCACCGGCCTTCACCGCCTCATCGAGGTGAATGGTGATGCTGCCGTCGCACTGGCGCGTGACTGCGACGGCGAGTGCAATCAGTTCTCGCGTCTTGCGGTCGAGGTGCCCGGTATTATCGCCAGCCTTGCTGAGGGCCTTGTAGCCGGTGACGATGTCGGGGCTGACGGTGCCAATTTCCCCAACCATCTTTCCCAATTCCTGTTTGTAGGCTTTCCAGTCGATCATCATGTTTCAAATCCCTTTCAGATAATTTAAGCGGCAAGCCAAACGTCATCGTCGCGATAGATTTTGGCCAACAGTTCGCTGCCGAATGTGGGGGTGTCGGGGGTGAGGCCGCGGCCGGCGCGTTTCTGTAGGTAGGCCAGGTGCCGATAGCCCTCCGCATAGCTTTGCAATTCGGCGGTGTCGATGCCGGGCGCTTCGCCCGGCGTGACCAGATCCATGCGGTCCTTGTCGTAAATGGTGCGGCGGTGGTGGATTCCCCACTTGCCATTTTCTTTTACGAAGCGGTCGATGAATCGTCCATTGCTGGTGAGGTCAACCGCCACACCCTCAAGTTTTGTACGCATGACGAGAATCAGCCGCGAATTTGCAATGGCCTTGTTGCCATTCACTTGCACCAGCGTGCCGCAGATGAAATGCCCGCTGGTGTTGCCCTTGCCGGAGCCTGCTTTGCAGGCGGCAATGAAATCGTCGGCCGGTCCGTCGAACCACATGGTGGTCATTCGCCCCTGGGCGGCGTAGGTGGTGCGAAGGGGAACCCAGTTGCCCGAATCGCGCCAAAAGGCCCATTGCTGCGCGACTTCACTGATTGCGAGTTTGTCCTGCCAGGCATCCATGGTCTGCTCCGTTTTTCAAAGGCAGGCACTTTACCGTGGCGGGAGTAATCGCGCCGGTGCGGGGCGCAAACTGAACATTCGTTTCAGGGATTAAACTGCTGCGCTTGGAATGCAGAGATCAGAAAATGCAAGGAGAAGAACATGAAACCCGTTGAATCGCCCGCCAACTGGAAGTCCGCGGAATTGTCCGCGCGCACCGACTGGATTTATCAACTCAGCACCGAAGAGGTGGCGGAAATGGAAGCCGCTCTTGATGCCGTGCGGGCGAAAGGTCTGGATTTTCCGGAAGTGACCCGGGAGAACTTTCCCCTGAAACTGTTCCCGAAACTGGTTGCGAAGATCCATGACTATCTCGAGAACGGTCCCGGGGTATTCATGATGCGCGGCCTGCCGGTGGATCGCCATTCGGTGCAAGACCTTCGCATGATGTACTGGGGGCTGGGCAGGTACCTGGGTGTGGCGCGTTCGCAAAGTGCCGAGGGTGACCACATCGGCGATGTTCGCGATCTGCGCATTCCCAAGGACAGTCCCGGGTTTCGCGGCTACCAGACCAGCGGCGGCGGCGTGTTCCATTGCGACACCTGCGATGTGGCCGGCCTTTTCGTGCTTCGCACTGCGAAAGCGGGCGGAATCTCGCTGGTGGCCAGCTCCGTTGCCATCCATAACGAAATTCTGCGCACGCGGCCCGACCTTCTCGAGGTGCTCTACCAGCCGTTCACCTGGAGCATGCTGCGTCAGGAGCGCGAAGGTGAACCCAAGCATTACCAGCAGCCGGTGTTTTCGATGCACGAAGGCCATTTCTGCTGCCGGCTGGTGCGCCCGCACATCACGCTCGCGCAACGCTTTCCGGAAGTGCCGCGCCTGACGGCAAAGCAGATCGAGGCGCTCGACCTGTTCGATGAACTGGTGGCGCGCCCTGATTTCCAGCTGGTCACCAATTTTCAGCCCGGTGACCTGCAGTTCTGCAACAACCACACCGCCATGCATGCCAGAACCTCCTTCGAGGATTATGAGGAGGAGGACCGCCGACGGCATCTGCTTCGCCTGTGGCTCTCGGTGCCCAACAGCCGGCCGCTGTCGCCGCTGATGGGCCATATCTACAAGGATCAGCGCGGCGGCGCCCTGCGCGGCGGATTCCAGCCGCGCGTGCCGGGAAAGATTGTGTTCGAAACAAGCGGCGCGGAAACCGTGGTGACCTGAATTGCCGAAAGCGGCAAAACAAGCTTTGAATTGATCAACAGGAGAGGACAAGATGGATAAAGTTGCAGATAAACCGGTCACAACCGAGGTCAAGTCCAACAACGACCATTACTCGGGGCAACCCGGAACAAAGGCGCGGGTGTTCAGCCTGATCGATCCGCCCAAAGCCACGCGCATGCGTTCGGTGGTGCCCCTGGTGAAAACCGACATCATGGTGGGCAACATGCAGATCCTTAATGCGGGAGGCGAGCTTCAGCTGCATTCCCATACCGGCATGGACGGCTTCTGGTTCGTGCTTCGTGGCCGGGTGCGTTTCTACGGACCGGAGCAGGATACGGTGAGCGCGGAACTCAATCCCATGGAAGGGATTTTCATCCCGCGCAATGTGCCGTACTGGTTTGAAACCATCGGTGACGAACAGGCCCACATCCTGCAGGTTGAATCGGTGGACAATCGCGGCGACAACAAATTCATCGCCCATGGCCCTCGTGTGGAGGGTTCCGGGCCGGCCCCGCGCGAATACCTCAAGGGCGACGAACTGCCTGCCAAATAGGCGAGAGCCCGGCCGGCTTTACAATTCTTTACCTGGCCGAGACAAGCGCGCAACCCGGGGCTCCTACAGTGGCTTCGCGGGCAACAACGCCCCGAATACACAAGGAGCCTTGAATGAATACGAATCAGCAGGAAGTTCCCTCAAACGATCCTAACCGCGGAGACAATCGCGGATGCTGCGGACGGGGCGGACGACGCGGTGGTGCGCTGTTCGTGCTAGTCGCCGCGCTGGCCGTCGGTGCCGCCGGGGGGTATGTCGGCAAGACCTTTGCGCAGGGCCCGTTTGGCGGCCACATGGGCATGGGCGGGCCGATGTCCATGAGCGGTCCGATTGATCCGGCGAAAGTCGATTCGCAGGTTGAGCGCATGATCAAGCACTTCGCCGTTGAAGTTGACACGACACCGGCGCAGCGCGACAAGCTGACGGTGATTGCCAAGGCGGCGGCCAAGGATCTGCTGCCGCTGCGCGACAAACTGCAGGCCGGACACAAGCAGGCCATGGCGCTGATGGGTGGGCAGAACGTGGATCGCGCCGGCATGGAAAAGTTGCGTGCCGAGCAGATTGCCCTTGCCGATACGGCCAGCAAGCGTGTCACCCAGGCGCTTGGCGACGCCGCCGAGGTCCTGACACCGGCACAGCGCCAGAAGCTTGCCGAGCGAATGAAGGAGCGCAGCGAACACCGTCCCTTCTGGCACCGCGGCTGAGTCCCGGGTTCCAAGCAGTTAAACTGACCGGGTGAATTCACGCATTCTTCTTGTTGAAGACGACCCGCGCCTCGCCGCCATGGTGGCTGAATACCTTGGCGGCGCAGGCATGCGGGCCACCGTCGCGCCGGATGGTTCCACGGGGCTGAAACTGCTTGCCGATGAATCCTTTGACGCACTTGTGCTGGATCTCAGCCTGCCCGACATGGATGGACTGGAAGTCTGCCGGCGTCAGCGGGCGACGAAAGGTGTTTCAGCGTCAATCCCCATACTCATGCTCACCGCACGGGGTGAGGCCACCGATCGCATCGTTGGACTGGAACTTGGCGCCGATGACTACCTGCCCAAACCCTTCGAGCCACGCGAATTGCTGGCGCGCCTTCGGGCGATCCTGCGGCGCGGACGTGGCGGCACCGCGATTGAACAGGCCGAGGTGTTACGGTTCGGGCGTCTTGAGATCGACCACGCCTCGCGCGAAGTCCGCCTCGACGGCGAGGTGCGGCCGCTGACGAGCTATCAATATGCGCTGCTGGTGGCTTTGTCGAGTCAGGCGGGTCGCGTGCTGTCGCGGGAATCCCTGCTGGATCAACTGAAGGGCGAAACGCTGGAAGCCTTCGATCGTTCCATCGACGTGCATGTCTCGCGCATACGACAGGCGATTGAAGACGATGCGAAGAAACCGCGCCGCATCCTCACCGTGCGCGGCGCCGGCTACGTCTTTGCCCGAGCGCAGGATTAGGTTTCATAAATAATGCAAGTATTTGATTATTAAATGGGCGGTTTCAATGA
>CAIUKQ010000505.1 GCA_903899705.1 uncultured beta proteobacterium | reverse complement strand
TGCGCCTGCTGCTGCATCGACTCGGCGGCCGCCGCCGCCTCCTCCACCAGCGCCGCGTTCTGCTGCGTCACCTCGTCCATCTGCGTGATGGCCTGATTCACCTGCTCGATGCCCGAGCTCTGCTCCTGGCTCGCCGCGGTGATCTCGCCCATGATGTCGGTCACGCGTTTGACCGAAGTCACGATCTCGTCCATGGTCCGGCCCGCGTCGTCCACCAGTTGCGAGCCAGCGTCCACCTTGCTCACCGAATCAGTGATCAGTTCCTTGATTTCCTTGGCGGCCGCCGCTGATCGTTGCGCGAGGTTGCGGACCTCGGTGGCAACCACCGCGAATCCCCGACCCTGCTCGCCGGCTCGCGCCGCCTCCACCGCGGCGTTCAAGGCCAGAATGTTGGTCTGGAAGGCAATGCCGTCGATGGTGCCGATGATGTCGGCGATTTTCTTGGAGGACTCCGAGATGCCGCTCATGGTCGTCACCACCTGCCTGACCACGTCCCCGCCCTTGACCGCCACGTCCGAGGCCCCCACCGCCAGTTGGTTGGCCTGGCGCGCATTCTCGGCGTTCTGTTTCACCGTCGAGGTCAATTCCTCCATCGACGAAGCGGTCTCCTCCAGCGACGAGGCCTGCTCCTCGGTGCGCTGCGACAGGTCCGAGTTACCCTGCGAAATTTCCTTTGCCGCCGTGTCGATGGTGTCGGTCGCCCCCTTGATGTCGCGCACGGTTTCGGCCAGGCCGTCTGCCATGCGTTTCATCGCATGCAACAGGCTTGAAGTGTCGCCTGGGCGCACCTCCACGCTCACAGACAGATCACCTTCGGCGATGCGCTTGGCCACGGAGGCGGCGTAGTCCGGCTCGCCGCCCAGTTGCCGGGTCACCGACCGTGTGATCATCCAGCCAAGCACCAGCGCCAGCGCGACGGCGATGCCGGCGGCGGCCAGCAGCAGATTGCGTCCGTTGGCATAGGCGCTCTCGGCATTGGCCTTGGCCGCCGTCATGGCTGCGTCCTGCTCGGCGCCAAGCTTGGTCAGCGCGCCGAGATAGGCGTCCGAAGCGTCGCGCAGGGTCTTGGCGTTCAGAGCCAACCGCGCCGTGTCGCTGTCGCCGCCCTTGATGGCATCGATCACCTTGGCGGTGGCGGCCATGTAGGCCGGCTCCACGTCGGCCACGGCCTTGAGTGCCGCACGGCCGCTGTCGCTGTCGAGCGCCGCCTCGAGCGACTTCTTCGTTTCCGCGCCCTCGCCGCGCAGCCTGTCGACCGTCTTGAGATGGGCCTGGATTTCGTTCACATTATCCGCCATCACCGATTGGCCGAGCGACTTGGCAACGGCCTGCGCCTGGCTGTCCAGTTGCGCCGACAGCAGGCTGGCGCGCACTTCGCGCTCCAGCAGCGACTGCATCGAGCCGCTGAGGGAGCTCAGGCGCAATACGCCGAAGGCCACGCAGACCAGCAACAGCACAACCATGCTGGCGAAGGCTGCGCCGAGCCTCAGACCGAGGCTGGCAGTGCGGAGTTTTTCTGCATTCATGACGAAATCCTTTGTAGTGGATGGTCCGGATCCTCGATCGAGGAAGGATTCCCCGCCCCTCTCCCGGGGCGGGGAGACCGGCCCCGATGGGTTACAGGCTCTTGGCTTCCTTCGCATACGCGTCGATCACCGACTTGGCGGCGGGCTTGGGCGCCCCCAGTGTCACCAGCGCCAGTGGGCGCTCGAGTTTCTTGGAGTCGACAACTTTCATCTTGCCGGACTCGACGAAACCCTTGCCGACGCCGGCAATGCCGGCTTCATCACCGCCCACCATCTCGGCGGCGCGCTTGACCGAGCTTTGAGACTTCACACCCGCGGCCCAGTTGGCGCCGCCCATCACGATCTGGTGAATCATGGCGCGCGTGCCGCCGGTGACCGAATCGGCGTAGACGACAATCGGCTGATCCTTGCCGCCGACGTCCTTCCAGTTGCTGATCTTGCCGGTGTGGATGTCGCGCAATTGCTCCCAGCTGAGCTTGCCGACCGCGTTGGACGGGTGCACGACGAACACGATTTCGTCCTTCTTCAACTCGAAGAACTGCACCGCCTTGGTATCGACCTTCTTGCCGGCCGCGGCGGCGGATTCGGCTGCGATATCCATCGGCTCGGAGACCATGGCGATGTCGGAACTGCCGTCGAACAGATCGATCAGGCCGCGTCCGGTCGCGGAACTGGCGACTTGCAGGCTGTGCCCGGTGCTCTTTTCGACCGCGCCCTTGGCCGGCGAGACCACCGCGCTGAATACTGTCGAGGCGCCGCTGATCTTCACGGTGTCGGCGAATGTGCTGGTTGAGAACGCCGCGATGACCGCGGTAGCAATGCTGGTGACTGCGAGTGTTTTTTTCATGATTTTCCTATTTGATTGAAAGGGGTGCTTCGAATTGGGATCGAGCATTTTTTGATTCCAAGAATCCCGGCCTGCTCGATTTGAAACGACAGGGATTCGAAAAACCGAAACGATGTGTGTGCTGTGCGCATTGCCATACGAGGGATCAGAATTCCGACCAATCGTCGTCGGTGCCGGTCCTGGCGCCCTTGGACTGCCGGGCCGCAGCCGTGGCCTCGCCCTTGGCCGGCAGCCGCGCCACGTTCTTCGCCCGTCCGGGGCCACGACGCTCCGCCGCCGATGCCTTGGAGACCGCCTGTCGCGCACGCACCACCTGATGCCCATCGGAGAGCTTGAACACACTCACCGCCTGCGCCAGGTTCTGCGCCTGCTCCTCCAGACTCTCGGCCGCCGCAGCCGCCTCCTCCACCAGCGCCGCGTTCTGCTGCGTCACCTCGTCCATCTGCGTGATCGCCGTGTTCACCTGCTCGATGCCCGAGCTTTGCTCCTGGCTCGCCGCCGTGATCTCCGACATGATGTCGGTCACCCGCTTCACCGAGATCACAATCTCGTCCATCGTTTTCCCCGCCTCATCCACCAGGCTGGAGCCCGCATCCACCTTGGAGACCGAATCGGTGATCAGTTCCTTGATCTCCTTCGCCGCTGCGGCTGAGCGCTGCGCCAGGTTCCTCACCTCGGTGGCCACCACCGCAAAGCCCCGCCCCTGCTCACCCGCACGTGCCGCCTCCACCGCCGCGTTCAGCGCCAGGATATTGGTCTGGAAGGCAATGCCGTCAATGGTGCCGATGATGTCGGCGATCTTCTTGGAGGACTCCGATATCCCGCTCATGGTGGTCACCACCTGTCGCACCACATCCCCGCCCTTCACCGCCACATCGGAGGCCCCCACCGCCAGTTGATTGGCCTGGCGCGCGTTCTCGGCGTTTTGCTTCACCGTCGATGTCAGCTCCTCCATCGACGAGGCCGTCTCCTCCAGCGAGGAGGCCTGCTCCTCGGTGCGCTGGCTCAAATCGGTGTTGCCCTGCGAGATCTCCTTCGTCGCCGTGCCAATCGAATCCGTGCCGCTTCTGACCTCGCCCACGATCTTCACCAGGCTCCCGTTCATGTCCTTCAGCGCCTGCAGGAGCATCCCGGTTTCGTCCTTGCTCGTGACCACGATGTCACTGGTCAGGTCGCCCGCCGCCACCCGCTGCGCCACGCCCACCGCTTCGTTCAATGGACGCGTGATGGTGCGCGTCACCCAGAAGGCGACGCCAACGGACAGCATGATCGCCAAACCGGTGAGCACCAGCATCATGTTGCGCGAACTGATGTAGGCTTCTTCGGATTCGGCGCCACTTTTTTGGACCAGACCGATCTGAAATGTGGAAAGCGCCTCGATGCTTTCCATATGCTTGGCTTGCGCTTCACGCAGCGTACCCAGCATCACAGACGTCGCTTCCTGTTTGCGCCCGTCGGCGAGAAGTTTCAGGACTTCATCCAGTCCGGCGACATACGCTGACCGGGAATCCACAACCACCTTGAAAAGCTCCCTTCCCCTCTCCGTAACAAGCATCTTTTCCATTTTGCTTAACTTTTCCGAGATATCCTTTCGCGCCTCCTGGATTCTTGCCTGTTCTTTGGCCATCGCAGTCGCATCGCTCACCAGCACGGTATTGCGAATCGCGCCTGCGATCAGGTTGATGTCGTTGTAAATACTTTGTCCCAGCAGCACCTTGGGAATTCGATCCTTGACAATGGAAGAGGTACCCTCGTCCAAATACCCCAACCGGGATATCCCAATCACGGTAATGACCACCAGCAAAAGCAACACCAGTCCAAACCCCACCCCAAGACGGGCCCCCACCTTCAGATTTGCAATTGCATTCATGATTTTTGCTCTCTTGGTCCGTGCGTTTCTTTTAAGTGCCGGTGACTACTACTGCAACCGCGCCGATTCCATCAGCGCCATGTCGCTGCCGGACATCAATTTTTCGATGTCCACCAAAATCAGCATGCGCTCGTCGACGGTGCCCAGTCCGGTGATGTACTGCGTGTCGAACGACGAGGAAAAATTCGGAGAATTGCGGATCTGCTCGCCCATCAGGGTGATCACATCCGAGACCGAATCGACCACCATGCCCACGATGCGGCCCATGACGTTGAGGATGATCACCACGGTAAAGGTGTCGTAACTCGCCTCGCCGAGGTTGAACTTGATGCGCATGTCCACGATGGGCACGATGGTGCCGCGCAGATTGATCACGCCCTTGATGAAATGCGGCGCGTTGGCAATCGAGGTGGGTTGCTCCCAGCCGCGGATTTCCTGGACCTTGAGAATTTCGATGCCATATTCTTCCTTGCCCAGACGAAAGGTCAGGAATTCATTGGCTTGCTTTGCCGCCCCTGCTGCGTCTGCCGGAGATTTCTGCGCGGTATTTTGTAGCATGAGTCTGCTCCTTGATAATGGGTTGACGGCCTCAAGCCGCCTTGTCCAGACGGCTGTGCGCCATGCCGACGATATGGGCGACATCGATGATCATTGCCACGCGACCGTCGCCCATGATGGTTGCGCCCGATATGCCCGCCACTTTCTTGTAATTCGATTCCAGGCTCTTGATGACGACCTGGTGCTGCCCGACCAGATCGTCAACAAACAGCGCCGTCTTGCCTCCCTCGGCCTCGAGGATCACGAGAATCCCCTCCTCGTAGCGTTGTTTTTCGCCGCGAATGCCATATAAATCGGCAAGCGACAGCACCGGCACGTGTTCGCCGCGCACCGTGACCACCTGGCCGCAACCGGCGATGCTGTTGAGCGCCTCGGCCCTGGGTTGCAGCGATTCCGAAATCGCGTTCAGCGGAAGGATGAATATTTCGCTGCCCACGCGCACCGACATGCCATCCAGTATCGCCAGTGTCAAAGGCAGTTTGATGGAGATGCGCGTGCCCACGTCCGGCGCCGAGTCGATCTCCACCCGACCGCCCATTTCCTGGATGTTCCGCCGCACCACGTCCATGCCGACGCCACGGCCGGAAACATCGGTGACGGTTTCCGCGGTGGAAAAACCCGCCTCGAATATCAGGGACCAGACTTCCTGATCGCTCATCGAGTCCGACACGTCCATGCCGCGCTCACGCGCCTTGCCCAGGATCTTCTCGCGCCGCAGGCCGCGGCCGTCGTCGCTGACCTCGATCACGATGGCGCCGCCCTGGTGGTAGGCGCGCAAGGTGATGGTTCCATGGCGCACCTTGCCTTTTTCGACGCGCTCCTCAGGCGGCTCCAGGCCATGGTCAAGGCTGTTCCTGACCAGGTGCGTGAGCGGATCGACGATGCGCTCGATCAGGCCCTTGTCCAGTTCGGTGCCTTCGCCAATCGTATTGAGTTCGACCTCCTTGCCAAGCTTCGCGGCCACATCGCGCACCACGCGCGGAAAACGGCTGAACGCGAATGACATGGGCATCATGCGTATCGACATGGCCGATTCCTGCAGATCGCGGGTATTGCGTTGCAATTGAGCCAGGCCGTTGAACAGCGATTCGTAGAGCACCGGATCCGCCACCGAGGCGGTTTGCGCGAGCATCGCCTGGGTGATCACCAGTTCGCCCACCAGATTGATCAGCTGATCCACTTTTTCAACACTGACCCGGATCGACGTGGAGTCAGTGGATGCGGCCGGCTTGGCGGTCTTGATATTGACGACTTTTTCTTCGCTGGCCTGCGCTTTTTCGGGAACCGGCTGGTTGGCCGGGAGCGTTTGCGGATCGACGAACAGGCCGAACCCATTTTCCTCGAACCCGGATTGCGCCTGCGGCGCCGATCCGTCCGGTTCTGCGACTTTTTCCATGGACTCCGTGACCGGTGCTACCGGCTCAAATGCGGCGGACACCGGAACTGGCGACTCGGGAGCAACTTGCGCAGGTACCAGGAGAGTCGGCGCCATTTCCTCGATGCAAGTCACGGTCACGCGGTCGGGATCGGCCATGAAACTGATGGCATCCACAAGATCGGAAACCGTGACCTCGGTGACGATGCGGAAACGCCGTTCCCTGGGCAGCTTGACCGGCGCGGATTTGAGCGGCGCTTTTTTCACCGAGGTGGTCTTGCCATTGGCTTTGGCGGGCGCCTTGACCTTGGCCGGCGCAATCACTTCCTCGACTTTGCCGAAATCCTTCAAATCGGCGACCACGCTCTCCACGGATTCGCGCGGAAACTTCTTGTCGAAGGGGCCGAATACGATTTCCAGAATCCGCTTGGAGGGCAATTGACGGGCAGGAGCGGCGACCGGCGCGGGGGCAGTGCTTCGTTCCCCAGCCGCAACCGGCGCCTGATCCGGCATCGGCGCCAGGACTGCGACCGGGGCCTCGTCCGGCTCCAGAAATGCCCGCAGGCGTAGGCACAATGCACGAACCGGCTCTTCGTCGACTCCCTCGCCGCCCTCTTTTCGAGCGGTGAGCATGGATTTCAGCATGTCGCCTGAGGCGAGAAACACATCGACCAGCGGCTTGGATAACGGCATCTGGCCCTTGCGCACGCGATCGAACACCGTCTCCATCTCATGGGTGAGTTCGGTGATGTCTTTGAAAGCGAAAGTCGCGGCGCCGCCCTTGATCGAGTGCGCGGCGCGAAAGATGGCGTTGAGTTGCTCCTCGTCGGCCGCCGCCACATCGATATCGAGCAGCAAGGCCTCCATACCGTCCAGATGCTCCGCGGCCTCGTCGAAGAAGACACCATGGAATTGCGTTAAATCGAAATTGTCTTCGGCGGCATCGTTGCTCATGTTTTGCCTTTTTACTGAATGAAATGAATCGAAATCAGCCGATGACCTTGCGCACCACGTCGATCAGGCGTTTCGGGTCGAACGGTTTCACCAGCCAGCCCGTGGCGCCGGCCGCGCGGCCCTTGGCCTTCATTTCGTCGCTGGATTCGGTGGTCAGCACCAGGATCGGGGTCTTGCCGTACTCGGGCAGCTTGCGCAGCGACTGGATCAGCGTGATGCCGTCCATGCGCGGCATGTTCTGGTCGGTCAGCACCAGATCGGCCTTGCGTGCACGCGCCTTGTCCAGGCCGTCCTGCCCGTCATTTGCCTCGAATACCTCGTAGCCCGCGCCCTTGAGCGTGAATGCAACCATCTGGCGGATGGAGGGCGAGTCGTCAACGGCCAATATTGTTCTCAATTCCCGGACTCCTTAAGGTGTACCTGTCTATCGACCCGGCACTGGATTTCATGAGAGGTCGTTCCGCAATCCATTGTTCAGAAGAGTTCTATCTCGCCAGCCCCGTCCGGGACGGCGCCGACAGGATGGGGAGCCTGGCGCTGGCGCAGGCCGGACAGCGACCGGTCCATGCCATCCCAGGCATCGCTGCCACGCTCGATTCCATGCCAATCCCCTATGGCCGCGAGCTTGACCACGTCGAAAGGCACCCGAAGTTCCTCCACGAGGCCGCGGGTCTCCCGCAGATCCCTGGCGATATGGGCGAGCCACTGGCCGCCGATATCCTGAAACTGGATGGCCATGACGGCGGCCTCAAGGGTCGGAGCGCAGGACTGCGTCCCCTCCGCGGCCATGCCCTGGAAGGCCTGGGCAAGCGCCCCCATCGTCGCGTCGAGGTTGCGCCTGAGTCTTTCTATGTCCTGCTCGGTGGCGGCAATGCGCACCGAGCATTCGGCTTCATGGGCCCGAAACGCCTCGTCAGCGCGCGCCAGCCACCCCCCCGTATCGGAATTGACGTCTTGTGCTTCGCCGGGTGCCGCTGTGTCCAACAGTCTGGGCTGCATGATAAAATCCACCTTGCCTTGGGAGGGGCGTCAAGCACCTCATTGCATTCATTGCACGCAATTCGGCTCGCTGGCATTGGCCCCGCTGCTCTCCATGGCCACGATCCGAATGAAGGGGATTATTTCCGGATGTCGTGTCAGCCCATGCCGCGATTAAGGGCGTTTTTACCGGGCTGTTTTAACCGTAACCCGAGCTGACTGAGCGAAACCGACATGGCGCATTCCTCCGCAACCAGCGTGAAAGAAGACGGCGCCCCGCAGGAATCGCCCCCCGTGGCCGGAAACGGGGAACCAAGGCACGCCGGCCCTTTGCAGATCCTGTTCGTCGAGGACTCGGATTTCGATTGCAGCCTGCTCGTGCGTCTGCTTCGCCAGTCGAAATTTGTTTTCGAGTGGCAGCGCGTCGAGGACGAACCCACCATGCGGGCCGCGTTGTCCGCGCGCCACTGGGATGCCATCATTTCCGATCACAACCTGCCGCACTTCAGCTCGACGCGGGCGTTGGAAATCTACAATGAGCAGCGCCTGGACGAGCCGTTCATCATCGTCTCCGGGGAAATCGGCGAAGGTGTCGCGGTGGAGGCCATGCTGGCCGGCGCCGATGACTATGTGCTCAAGTCGCGCCTGGCCCGCCTGCCGCCCGCCCTCGCGCGCAGCCTGCGTGATGCGGAAAGCCGGCGCCTGCGGCGATCCGCGGAATCCGCGCTTCGCGACAGCGAAGCACGCCTTCGTTCGATCACCTCGAACCTTCCCGGCATGCTTTTCCAGATCGCCTACGACACGGGCACTCGACACTGGAAATTCGAGTACGTCAGCGAGGGCGCCGGACGCATTCTCGGGGCATTGCCGGCGGACCTGACCGGCGACATGCCGCAATTTCTCACCCGGATTTCGATGGAGGATCGGAAGAGTCTTGACCAACTGTTCCTCGAGTCCCTGGACCCCATGCGTGAAATCCGCTGGCAGGCAAAGATCGAACCGGATGGGGCCGGCGAGCCGGCCGATTCGGCGGAAGGCGGAAATCCCGTGCGCTGGGTTGAACTCAGCGGAAGCCCGCGTGCCGCCGGCCCCGGAATTGTCATTTGGGAGGGTGTGATCATGGATATCACGCCCCAGAAGCTGGCCGAAGAGGCCCTGATGCGCTCCCGCGAGGACATCCGTGCACTGTCGATCCATCTGGAGAACGTCAAGGAAGAGGAACGCAAGGCGATCGCGCGCGACATTCACGATGACATCGGCGGCATGCTCGCGAGCCTGAAATTCGACATTTCATGGCTGTCAGCGCAGCCCATGCCCGATGAAGAACAGGGCAGGCGCATCGCATCGATGGCCCAGGTGCTCGAATCGGGGCGCAACGCCACCTACCGCATCATGCGCGATCTGCGACCCAGTGTGCTGAACCTGGGCATCGTCGCAGCGGTTGAATGGCTGGCCAACGAATTCACCAAGCGCCACAATTTTCCCTGCACCTTCTCGAGCAACCGCGAATCAATTTCCCTCACCGACACCCACTGCACGGCGATGTTTCGCATTGGGCAGGAATCGCTGACCAATATCGTCAAGCATGCGAAAGCGACTTCGGTCAGGATTGAACTGTTCGAGCAATCCAGCGCTGTGACGCTGGAAATCACCGACAACGGCGCGGGGCTGACAGATGAAAATATGGCGCGGATGAATCGATTTGGAATCCGCGGCATGCGCGAGCGCGCCGAGAATCTGGGCGGATGGTTCGAAATCCATGGCTCGCCCGGCAGCGGCACCAGCGTGATGGTTTCCCTGCCCAAGGTGAAGGCGACGCAGCAATGATTCGCGCGATCATCTGCGACGATCACACCATCGTTCGCCGCGGCCTGCGGCAGATCCTGATCGAGTCCGGGCGCGTCGAGGTCGTGGGAGAAGCGGCCAATTACCGGGAACTGCGCCAGGTGATGAAGACCACCGAATGCCAGATCCTCCTGTGCGACATCGAAATGCCCGGCAAGAACGGCATAGAAATCGCCGAACTGGTGATCAGGGACTATCCCAAGACCGCGGTGATCGTCCTCTCAATCTATCCCGAGGACCAGTATGCGATACGGGCGCTGAAGGCGGGCGCGTCGGGCTATCTCAACAAGGACAGCGCACCCGAAAAACTGATGGAAGCGGTGCTGCAGGTGGCGGCCGGCAAGAAGTTCATCAGTCCGGAAGTATCCCAGTCGCTGCTTGAAATGTTTTCCGGTCGCGCCGACAGGATCACCCACCAATCGCTGTCCGACCGCGAGTTCCAGGTGATGCGCCTCATTGCCAACGGAAAGAAGTTGTCCGAGATCGCGGAGGCGCTGTCACTGAGCCCGAAGACGGTGAGCGTGTACCGAGCGCGCATCCTGGAAAAGCTGCGCCTCGCCAACAACGTCGAGATTGCGCACTACGCGTCAAAAAATGGCCTGGTCTGACTTGGGGAATATACGAACAAGGGGGCGAAGGCCGAATGGTACTTACTTAATCTTTTTCGGGTGTCCATGTTTGCGGACATGCTCTGTAATTGTGGCGCGTGGTTTGTCCATTGTCGGATAGTTTTTAGGTCGTCGCTTGATTGCTCGTGGCTCGATACGA
>CAIUKQ010000504.1 GCA_903899705.1 uncultured beta proteobacterium | reverse complement strand
ATCTGCCACGGTCACACGTCCCAGGATTCTTTCGCGCAGCGCTTCCACGACCTCACCGCCCTCAACCAGGGCCTTCATGGCAACACCATTGCTGGTTCCGCAGTCGAGTTCTGTGACCACCAGATCCTGTGTAACATCCACTAGGCGGCGCGTCAGATATCCGGAGTTGGCCGTTTTCAACGCAGTATCGGCCAAACCTTTCCGGGCGCCGTGTGTCGAAATGAAGTACTGCAACACGTTCAGGCCTTCGCGGAAATTGGCAGTAATTGGCGTTTCGATGATCGAACCGTCCGGTTTGGCCATCAAACCACGCATCCCGGCAAGCTGCCGGATCTGCGCAGCAGATCCCCGCGCGCCGGAGTCCGCCATCATGTAGATGGAATTGAATGATTCCTGCTTGACGGTCTTGCCTTCGCGATCGACAACACTTTGCGCTGAAAGCTGGTCCATCATGGCCTTTCCGACCTGATCGCCTGCACGCCCCCAGATATCGACGACCTTGTTGTATCGCTCGCCAACCGTAACCAATCCGGATGTGTACTGCTGCTCGATTTCCTTGACCTCGGATTCTGCCGCGGAAATCAGGGTGTGCTTCTGGTCAGGGATCAGCATGTCATCAACGCAGATCGAAATTCCCGCCCGCGTGGCAAACGTAAATCCGGCCTGCATCAGTTTGTCGGCGAAAATGACTGTCTCACGCAATCCGCAACGTCGGAACGAGGCGTTGATCAACCGGGATATTTCCTTCTTTTTCAAGGCCCTGTTGATAAGATCGAACGGAAGGCCTGCCGGCAGAATTTCCGACAGCAAGGCCCGGCCCACGGTGGTTTTGTAACGGGTGAGTTTTTCGCGACGATCTCGGGAATCTCCGTCTTCAATAAATTCCGTCTCGCGAATCCTGACGTCAATCGAGGCGTGCAATTCAACCTGGCCGGATTCGTAGGCCCGCGAAATTTCACTGATATCGATGAAGTGCATGTTTTCGCCGCGGGCATTAATCCGTTGGCGCGTGGCGTAATACAAACCAAGCACGATGTCCTGCGAAGGAACGATGATGGGTTCGCCGTTCGCGGGAGAAAGTATGTTGTTCGAGGCCAGCATGAGCGTGCGTGCCTCCATCTGCGCCTCAAGCGACAGCGGGATGTGCACGGCCATCTGGTCGCCGTCAAAGTCAGCGTTAAATGCCGCGCAAACCAACGGGTGCAACTGGATTGCCTTGCCTTCGATGAGTACCGGTTCGAAGGCCTGGATCCCAAGGCGGTGCAGCGTCGGCGCCCGGTTCAACATGATCGGGTGTTCCCGAATAACTTCCTCGAGTATGTCCCAGACAACCGCCGTTTCCGCCTCGACTTCGCGCTTGGCCGCCTTTATGGTCGTGGCAATGCCTTGAATCTCCAGCTTGTGGAAAATGAAAGGCTTGAACAGTTCCAGCGCCATCTTTTTCGGCAAGCCGCACTGGTGCAGCTTGAGTTGAGGTCCGACCACGATCACCGAACGGCCGGAATAATCGACACGTTTGGCCAGCAAGTTCTGGCGGAAGCGTCCACCCTTGCCCTTGATCATGTCGGCAAGGGACTTCAGCGGACGCTTGTTGGCTCCGGTCATTGCCTTTCCGCGACGGCCGTTGTCAAGCAGCGAGTCCACAGCCTCCTGGAGCATGCGCTTTTCATTGCGGACGATGATTTCCGGCGCTTTCAGTTCAAGAAGACGTTTGAGGCGGTTATTGCGATTGATAACCCGGCGATACAAGTCGTTCAGGTCCGATGTCGCGAATCGTCCGCCATCCAGCGGCACAAGCGGGCGCAATTCAGGCGGCAAAACCGGCAGCACCTCGAGAACCATCCACTCTGGCTTGATTCCGGATTTCTGGAAGCCCTCGAGGACCTTCAGGCGTTTGGCGAGCTTCTTTATCTTCGTGTCGGAACCGGTGGTTTCGAGATCCTTGCGGATCGTCTCGATTTCGGTGTTGACGTCGATCGAACGCAGCAATTCGCGAACACCCTCGGCTCCCATGACTGCGGAAAAATCGTCGCCGAATTCCTCAACCTTGGCGAGATAGTCGTCTTCGGTCAGCAGCTGGGCGCGCTTCAGCGGCGTCATGCCCTGGTCAGTGACAACAAAGGCTTCGAAGTAAAGGACGCGCTCGATATCGCGCAAGGTCATGTCCAGCACCAGACCAAGACGCGACGGCAGGCTCTTCAGGAACCAGATATGCGCCGTGGGACTCGCCAGTTCGATGTGGCCCATGCGTTCGCGACGCACCTTGGCAAGCGTGACTTCCACGCCGCATTTTTCGCAGATGACACCACGGTGCTTGAGGCGCTTGTACTTGCCGCACAGGCACTCATAGTCCTTGATCGGCCCGAAAATTTTCGCGCAGAAAAGGCCGTCACGTTCAGGCTTGAACGTTCGATAGTTGATCGTTTCCGGTTTTTTGACCTCTCCAAACGACCATGAACGTATCTTGTCCGGCGAGGCAATGCCGATCTTGATCGCGTCGAACTCTTCTTCTTGCGTGACCTGCTTGAACAAATCTAGCAGTGCTTTCATTTGTCACTCCAATCTGGCGTAGACCGAAACAAAATCCAAAAAAATGCGAATGCGCTTTATTACTTAAAAGCGCTCGAGGTCGATGTCAACGGCGAGCGAGCGGATTTCCTTCACCAGCACATTGAACGATTCCGGCATGCCGGCCTCGATTTTGTGGTCGCCCTTGACGATGTTCTCGTAGACCTTGGTGCGGCCCGCGATATCGTCTGATTTCACCGTCAGCATTTCCTGCAGCGTGTAGGAGGCTCCATATGCTTCCAGAGCCCAGACTTCCATCTCGCCGAAACGCTGTCCGCCAAACTGGGCTTTCCCACCCAGCGGCTGCTGCGTGACCAGGCTGTACGGTCCGGTGGACCGTGCGTGCATCTTGTCGTCGACCAAGTGGTGCAACTTGAGCACGTGCATGTATCCGACCGTAACCGACCGGTCGAACGCGTCTCCGGTTCTTCCATCATGCAAGGTGACCTGTCCCGATCTGGGCAGGCCAGCAATGTCGAGCATCTGCTTGATTTCCTCTTCGGATGCGCCGTCGAAAACCGGCGTCGCGAATGGCACACCGCCACGCAGGTTGTTAGACAACTCAAGGATTTCGCTGTCTTCGAATGATTCGATGTCCTCTGGCTTGCCGCTCGTGTTGTACACCTCCTTGAGGAAGGTTTTCATTTCGGCCGCCTTCGTGCCTGCATCGAGCATCTTGCCTATTTTGATACCGATTCCCTTGGCAGCCCACCCCAGGTGCGTCTCCAGAATCTGGCCGACATTCATCCGCGAAGGCACGCCCAGTGGATTTAGAAGAACGTCTACCGGCGTGCCATCGGCCATGTAGGGCATGTCCTCTATGGGCACTATCTTGGATACAACGCCCTTGTTGCCGTGGCGGCCGGCCATCTTGTCGCCTGGCTGCAGGCGTCGCTTGACGGCTACGTAGGCCTTCACCATTTTCTGAACTCCGGGCGGAAGCTCATCGCCCTGGGTAAGTTTCTTCTTCTTGGATTCAAAGGCCTTGTCAAACTCGTCCCTCATGCGCGAAATGCTGTCCTTCAGACTCTCCAACTGGGCCGCTGATTCATCCGAGGCCAGACGAATGTCGAACCAGTGATAGCGATCGAGCGTTTCGAGGTAACTCTTGACGATCTTGGTACCTTTGACGAGTTTATTGGGACCGCCGTTCGCTAGCTTGTTCATCAACAGCTTTTCGATACGGTCGAAGGTATCGTTTTCCACGATGCGCATCTGGTCGGCGAGGTCCTTCTTGTAGCGCTTGAGTTCCTCGTCGATGATCTGCTGGGCACGCATGTCCCGGTCGATGCCTTCCCTGGTAAATACCTGGACATCGATCACGGTTCCGGATATTCCCGAGGGCACGCGAAGGCTCGTGTCCTTGACATCCGAGGCCTTCTCACCAAAGATCGCGCGAAGGAGCTTTTCCTCGGGAGTCAGCTGGGTTTCGCCCTTGGGCGTCACTTTTCCGACCAGCACATCGCCTGCCTCGACTTCAGCCCCGATATAAACGATGCCGGATTCGTCAAGGCGTGCAAGCTGCCCCTCGGACAGGTTGGAGATGTCCCTTGTGATCTCCTCTGGCCCTAACTTGGTGTCACGCGCCACAACGGTCAGTTCCTCGATGTGAATCGATGTGTACCGATCCTCGGCTACCACCCGCTCCGAGATGAGAATTGAATCCTCGAAGTTGTAGCCGTTCCAGGGCATGAACGCGACGAGCATGTTCTGGCCCAAAGCCAGTTCGCCGATATCGGTCGATGCACCGTCCGCAACCACATCGCCCTTGGACAGGTGTTCTCCCACCCGGACCAGGGGACGCTGGTTGATGTTGGTATTCTGGTTGGACCGCGTGTATTTGACGAGATTGTAGATGTCAACGCCGACTTCACCCTGAATGGTTTCTTCGTCATTGACGCGCACCACAATACGGCTTGCATCGACATAGTCGACGATCCCGCCGCGCAGCGCCTGCACGGCCGTACCCGAATCGACCGCCACTGTTCTTTCGATTCCGGTGCCCACGAGTGCTTTCTCTGGGCGCAGGCACGGAACGGCCTGCCGCTGCATGTTGGAGCCCATCAATGCGCGGTTCGCATCGTCGTGCTCCAGAAACGGAATCAGCGAGGCGGCAACCGACACAATTTGCGCGGGGGCCACGTCCATGTACTGGACCCGGTCTGGCGTCGACAGCATGAATTCGTTGTGACTGCGGCACGAGACCAGTCCGTCCTCCAACATTCCGTTCTTGTCCAGCTCCGCATTGGCCTGGGCAATCACGAAATTGGCTTCTTCAATCGCCGATAGGAAATCAATTTCGTTGGTTACCTTGCTGTTCTCGACCTTGCGATAAGGCGTCTCGAGAAATCCATATTCATTGGTGCGAGCAAATAGCGCCAGCGAATTGATTAAGCCGATGTTCGGGCCTTCCGGCGTCTCGATCGGGCATACGCGACCGTAGTGGGTCGGATGCACGTCGCGTACCTCGAAGCCCGCGCGCTCGCGCGTCAACCCACCCGGTCCGAGCGCGGATACGCGTCGTTTGTGGGTAATTTCCGACAACGGGTTCGTCTGGTCCATAAACTGCGACAACTGGCTGGAACCAAAGAATTCCTTGATCGCAGCAGATATCGGCTTTGCGTTGATAAGATCGTGGGGCATCAGATTGTCCGATTCGGCCTGCGACAACCTTTCCTTGACTGCCCGCTCGACTCGAACCAGACCGGCGCGGAACTGGTTTTCGGCCAATTCGCCGACCGACCGCACCCGGCGATTGCCCAGGTGATCAATGTCATCGATTCCCCCGCGACCGTTTCTGAGCTCAACCAGAATGCCCACCACGGCCAGAATGTCGTCACTGGACAGAGTGCCCGCGCCCAGCGAATCCTTGGGTCCAACCCTTGTATAGAACCTTTTCAGCCAAGGCGGGGTCTTTTCATCGGTCTGCTCGGGGTAGGCCCGGCGATTAAATTTCATGCGCCCGACTGTCGACAAATCGTACCGGTCTTCGGAGTAGAAAAGGCCGTTGAACAGCGTCTCGACGGAATCCTCCGTGGGCGGCTCCCCGGGTCGCATCATCCGGTAGATGGCAACGCGCGAGGCGCTTTTATCGGCAGCCTCGTCTATGCGAAGGGTCTGCGAAATATAGCTGCCCTGGTCCAGGTCGTTCGTGTAGAGCGTCTTGAAGGTCGTGATTTTCGCGGCGCGCAAATTGGTCAGCATTTCCTCGGTGATTTCGTCGTTGGCTTTGACGAGAATCTCACCGGTGGAGGTGTCGACGATGTCGTGGGCTATGACCCGACCGATCATGAAGTCCTCGGGCACATCGATCTGCTTGAGCCCTGCGGCCTCCATGTCCCGGATATGCCTTACCGTGACGCGCTTGTCCTTCTGGACGATTGCCTTGCCGTTCTTGTCGCAGATGTCGAATCCGGCAACTTCCCCCCTCAACCGTTCGGGAACCAGGTCGTACTGGACGCCCGCGTCGGTCAGGTGAAAGGTTTCAAAGTCGTAGAAGGCGGCAAGAATCTGCTCGTGCGTCATGCCGATCGACTTGAGCAGGATGGTCACCGGCATCTTGCGGCGACGGTCCACCCGGAAATAGAGGAAATCCTTGGGATCGAATTCGAAATCGAGCCAGGAACCGCGATAGGGGATGATTCGCGCCGAGAACAGCAACTTCCCTGAGGAGTGGGTTTTGCCGCGATCGTGCTCGAAGAACACGCCAGGCGAGCGGTGTAGTTGCGACACGATGACGCGCTCGGTGCCGTTGATGACAAACGAACCGGTGGTTGTCATGAGCGGAATTTCGCCCATGTAGACCTCCTGCTCCTTCACCTCCTTGATGGTCGGCTTCGATGCTTCCTTATCCATGATGGTCAGGCGCACCTTGGCGCGCAAGGGACTCGCAAACGTCAGGCCGCGCTGCTGGCACTCCTTGACATCGAACGGAGGTTCCCCGAGCGCATAGGACACAAAATCGAGCCTCGCATTTCCTGAGTGGGAGGAGATTGGAAATATCGACCCAAAGGCCGCCTGCAGACCCTGCAGTTTCCGGCGGTCCGGTGCTTGTTGAGCCTGTAAAAATGAAGCGAATGACTCAAGCTGTGTGGCAAGCAGGTAAGGCACATTCAATACGCCTGCCCGTTTGGCAAAGCTCTTGCGTATGCGTTTTTTCTCGGTCGAAGTATAAGCGACTGCGCTCATGGAAACTCCATGTCGGTGGCAAAAGGTCAGAAGACAAAAACCGGTTACTGCATTTCCGGTTGCTCTCGTCTGGCCGTTGGTTCAAAGATCAAAGCCGGTCAGGGACAAGTCCCTGACCGGAGAATTGCTGCAACCGCTGAATTACTTGATCTCGGCCTTGGCGCCTGCGTCGATCAGTTTCTTCAAAATAGCGTCCGCATCGGCCTTCGGCACCGCTTCTTTCACGGGTTTCGGAGCACCGTCAACCAGGTCCTTGGCTTCTTTCAGACCAAGACCTGTGATTTCCCGTACCACCTTGATTACATTGACTTTGCTGTCGCCGCAAGCGGTAAGAATGACGGTGAATTCCGTCTGTTCTTCTGCCGCTGCCGCGCCGCCACCCGCAGCCGGTGCGGCCACTGCTACCGCCGCAGCCGCCGCAGAAACTCCAAACTTCTCTTCCATATCCTTGATGAGTTGCGAGAGTTCCAACACGGTCATATTGGCAATCGCGTCCATGATTTCAGCTTTTGCTACAGCCATTTCATTTCTCCTGAATCGAACAATTTAAAAAGTTAGTGGGAAGTGGTTATTGCGCGCCTGCGCCCTGCTTCTGGTCCCGCACCGCCGCCAGAGTACGCACAAATCGAGAGGGGACCTCGTTCAGTGTGCGAACAAACTGTGCAATCGGTGCCTGCATGGTGCCCAGCAGCTTCGCGAGAAGTTCCTCGCGGGAAGGCATGTTAGCCAGCGCCTTGACTTCCAGCGCGGTAATAACCGCGTTGGGCATCGCGCCGGCACGAATGACCAGCTTGTCGTGTGTCTTCGAGAACTCGTTGAGCACCTTGGCGGTTGCCACGGGATCCGAGGAAATGCCATAGATCAGCGGGCCGGTCAGTTTCTCCGACAGCTTTTCAAACGGCGTTCCGATGACCGCGCGTATTGCCAGGGTATTCTTGAGAACACGCAGATACACGCCAGATTTCCGTGCCTCTCGGCGCAAATTGGTCATGTTTCCCACTTCCAGACCACGATACTCGGCGACTACGATCGCCTGAGCCTTCGCGACTTGCGCGGAGATCTCGGCAACCACGGCCTTTTTCTGCTCCAGACTGAGACTCAAGGTCTACCTCCAATCAATGCAAAACTTGAATCGCGGATCAACAATAAATTCTCGCCGAACCACAACTCTTGTTTCACTTTCGGTTACTGCAATAAAACGGCGACCGTACAATTCAGGAAAATCCTTCATTTCGGGCACGCCATCTGCGTAGGGGCCCGGCAGTTGTGTTGAACGGCAATTCCCGGTCCATGATGGCGCCCGATTTGCCTCCAACCTTTCATGCCGGTCTATTAAACCTTGCGGTTCCTACGGTCTTTGATAACCCGCCGGCAGTTCACACGGTTTCGTGCTCATGCCGACGGCCCAAAGCCAAGCTTCCTGCGCGGCACGGGTCATTCGCCCGTTGCCGCGCAGCAAAATACTATTGTTGTTGCGACGCTCCAGTGAATGCGCCAACGTCAACACGAATTCCGGGGCCCATGGTGCTGGATACCGAGAGCTTCTTCAAATAAATACCCTTGGAACTTGCGGGCTTGGATTTGTTTAGCGCCTCGACCAGTGCCGAAAGGTTGTCGCTCAACTGCTCCGGCGTAAAGGAAGCACGGCCGATCGTGCATTGCACCACGCCGGCCTTGTCCGCGCGGTACTGAACCTGACCCGCCTTGGCATTCTTGACAGCCCCGGCGACATCCTGCGCAACAGTCCCGACTTTCGGGTTTGGCATCAGGCCTCTCGGACCTAAAATTTGGCCCAGTTGACCAACCACGCGCATCGCGTCCGGACTGGCGATAACAACATCGAAGTCAAGCTTGCCGGCCTTGATCGACTCCGCAAGATCATCCATACCGACGATGTCCGCCCCCGCGGCCTTGGCCGCAATAGCTCTCTCGCCCTGCGCGAACACCGCGACGCGTACGGTCTTGCCGGTGCCCGCGGGCAAAACCACCGAGCCCCGAACGGTCTGGTCGGACTTCTTCGCGTCGATGCCCAGATTGACTGCAACATCGATCGATTCGTCGAATTTGGCCGTCGCGGTCTTCTTGACGATGCTCAGTGCATCGGCGACCGGATAGGACTTGTTCACCTGAACCAGCGAACCCAAAGCCTTGGCGCGTTTGCTTGCCTTGATCATTTCACGCCCTCCACTGTAATTCCCATTGAACGGGCACTTCCCGCGATTGTGCGCACCGCCGCATCGAGATCAGATGCGGTCAGGTCGGGCATCTTGGCCTTGGCGATATCTTCCGCCTGTGCGCGGGTGATTTTGCCAACCTTGTCCGAATGGGGCGTCTTGCTCCCCTTGTCTATGGCCGCGGCCTTTTTGATCAGGACCGTGGCTGGCGGCGTCTTGATAATGAAGGTAAAGCTCTTGTCCGCGAATGCAGTGATCACACATGGCAACGGGAGGCCAGGTTCCATTTTCTGCGTCTGGGCGTTGAACGCCTTGCAGAATTCCATGATGTTCAGGCCTCGCTGTCCCAGCGCCGGCCCGATGGGCGGGCTCGGATTTGCCTTGCCGGCAGGGACCTGCAACTTGATATATCCAACTATCTTTTTCGCCATTCTGGCTCTCCTTTTGGGTGCAATCGGGCCTGCGCCCTCCCCGGTTTAACTACGCACATACAACTTCGAATGGCCCCTGAGGGGCCTTTCGAACTTTCCTGCTAGGCCTTTTCAACCTGCCCGAATTCCAGTTCCACGGGGGTTGCCCGGCCAAAAATAGTTACCGATACGCGCAGCTTCGACTTGTCATAGTTGACGTCTTCCACCGACCCGTGAAAGTCCGTGAACGGACCTTCCTTGACGCGAACCGCCTCCCCGATCTCAAACAGCACCTTGGGTTTGGGCTTCTCCACGCCTTCCTGCATCTGATGCATGATGGCTTGGACTTCCTTTTCGGTGATGGGCGGGGGCTTTCTGCCGTGAGCCGCGCCGACGAATCCGGTCACCTTGGCGGTGTTCTTGACCAGATGCCAGGCCTCATCGGTCATGTCCATCTCCACCAGCACATATCCGGGAAAGAACTTCCTTTCCGATATATTTTTCTGGCCGCCCTTCATTTCCACAACCTCTTCGGTCGGGACCAGAATTTTCCCGAACATTTCCTGCATTCCGGCCCTGGCGATGCGATCCAGCAACGTGCGCTGAACCGTTTTCTCGAACCCGGAATAGGCGTGTACGACGTACCAGCGCATGGTCATGACTTCTTCCAACCTAAGATCACGTCGTAAAGCAGGACTTCAAGGGACTTGTCGCTGACCCAGAGAAAGACCGCCATGACGACAACGAACGCAAAAACAACACCCGTGGTCTGCAAGGACTCCTTGCGCGACGGCCAAACGACCTTCTTGGCTTCGGTAACCGATTCCCTTGCGAAAGCGAAAAACTGCTGACCTGGCGCACTGAACCAGGCTACCGCTCCCCCGGCAATCATGCCGGCCATCAGGGCAACCAGACGCAGCACCGCCGCACTCGAGGAGAGCAGGTAATAGGCCGCCACTCCGGCCACCACGCAAAGTACAGCAATAGCAATCTTTATCTTGTCAGACATCTGTCCGGTCATCGCGGTCTTGCAACCGCTCCCGTCCTCGCTTGTTTGTCTTGGCAGGCCAAGAGGGAATCGAACCCCCAACCTTCGGTTTTGGAGACCGACACTCTGCCAGTTGAGCTATTGGCCTTCTAACATTCCGCAAATAACGCGAGTAAGGAGGCTTACCACCTCCTTGTCCGCAGGCAACTCCACCGCGCCCGTCACGTCAGTCGTGCGGAAATAAAACTGCGGCCGGTAGTTGTTGAAAAACGGCGTGTGGCGGCCGCCCTCTTCCTTGCTGAGAACATAAATCTCAGCCGTGAAGTGGGTGTGCGGCTTGACGCTGCCAGGCTTGCACAGCACTTGGCCGCGCTGCACGTCTTCGCGCTTGGTGCCACGCAGCAAAATGCCGACGTTGTCTCCAGCTTGCCCTTGATCGAGCAGCTTGCGAAACATCTCGACGCCCGTACACGTGGTCTTTTGCGTGACCGTGATTCCCACAATCT
>CAIUKQ010000503.1 GCA_903899705.1 uncultured beta proteobacterium | reverse complement strand
CGGAGAGAAAAGGTATCGGCAGATCATCGAAAGTCTGTGGCGCGCGAAAGCCGACATACCCGCGTCCCAGAAATGCGGAGGCGCCGGTGCCCAAAATCGTGAGAGACAGGCCGGCCGCCACCTGATTGGCCTGCAGGGTCAGCGTGACAAACCCGAACACCAGTGCCAGCACCACGCCGGCGAGCATTGCGAAAAACACCGCCATCGCCAGATTGCCACCCTGGGCGACGGTGACAAAGGCCGCCAGCGCACCCACCAGCATCATGCCTTCCAGACCGAGATTGAGAACGCCCGAACGTTCTGCGATGAGTTCACCAAAGGCCGCAAGGAAGAGCGGAATCGCCGCGGCGACAGCACTTGCGAGCAGTGGACTGATGGAATCAAGCATCGTCTACACCGGCCCTTTCGCCGTGGCGACAATCCGGTAATTCACCAGAACGTCGCTCCCCAGAAGGAACATCAGCAGCAAACCCTGAAACACCTGACTGATCGCCTTGGGCAGCTGCAAGGCGATCTGCGCCGCTTCACCGCCAAGGTACAAAAGAGCCATCAGCAAAGCGGCTAGGACAATGCCCCCCGCATGCATCCGCCCGAGCGTGGCGACGATGATGGCGGTAAAGCCGTATCCGGGCGTCCAACGATCATTCAACTGCCCTATCGGACCGGCCACCTCCGAGGCCCCCGCAATGCCGGCCGCCGCACCACTGATCAGGAGTGCCATCCATACCATGCGCTTCTGCGGGAATCCCGCATAGCGCGCGGCTCTGGGTGCCAGCCCGGTGACAGACAACTGAAAGCCGGCGAAGGATTTTTCCATGAAGAGCCAGGCCACCGGAATCGCGACGATCGTCAGCAGGAGCGAGGTATTCAGGCGCGTGCCCTCCAGCCACTCCCAACCGAAGGAAGCAAACAGGGAAAAAAGCGCGGCATCATCGAACTGCACGGTAAACGGAAAATTGTTTCCGTTGGGGTCCTGCCACGGCCCGAATACCAGGTATTTCACCAGCAGATCGGCGACATAGGTGAGCATCAGGCTCACCAGAATCTCGTTGGCATGAAACTGCGCACGGCAAACCGCGGTGATGGATGCCCATAGCGCTCCCCCGAGTGCCGCCGCAACCACCATCGCCGGCAACAGCCACACACCGCCGCTCTCACCAAAATGGATCGCAAGGCCTGTGGCAAATATGCCGCCCACGTACATCTGGCCTTCCGCCCCGATGTTCCAGATGTTGGCGCGAAACCCGATCGCAAGGCCCAGTGCGATCAGGCACAGGGGCGATGCCTTCAGCAACAGTTCAGACACACCATTGACGTCGCTGATCGGGTCGATGAAAAACACCCTGAGCGCGGTCAGAGGGTTTTGGCCGAGGGAGGCAAACACCGCAACCCCGGCGCACAGCGTAAGCCCGACCGCCAGCAGCGGCGCCAGCAGCAGCATGCGCTTCGACGGCTGCGACCGGGGAACGAGGCGCCAGCCCATCATGCCGCCTGCCCCATGGTCGCCTCAGACGAACCTTCGTTGGAGAACAGCCCCGCCATCCAGCGCCCGATTTCCTGGGCATTGGTTTGCTCAACCTCGCGGACTGGAGACAACCGGCCACCGGCGATCACCGTGACCTTGTCGCAGATCTCGAGGATCTCGCCCAAGTCTTCCGATATCACCAAAATCGCGACGCCCTTTGCAGCAAGGTCCATCAATTGCTGGCGGATCAGCGCGGATGCGGCCACATCCACGCCCCAGGTGGGCTGGGCGACCACCATGACCTGCGGCTTTTGCATGATTTCGCGGCCGACTATGAATTTCTGCAGATTGCCGCCGGAGAGGCTTTGCGCCAGGGCTCCAGGGCCACCGCATCGCACATCGAACCCCGAAATGCATTTCGCCGCAAATGCCCGCGTTTCATCCGAATCGACCAGACCCCGACTGACCATGCTCTGACTGTGACCGGTAAGGAGCGCGTTGTCACTCAGACTCATCGGCGGTACCGCGCCGCGACCCAGACGCTCCTCCGGGACGTTGACAAGGCCCATCCGGCGCCTGCGCGCTGCGCCCATCCTGCCGACGGGTGTCCCCGAAAGCCAGACCGACTGCGCATCCGGTACCGTGGATTCTCCTGTGATCGCCGCCAGCAGTTCGGCCTGACCGTTGCCGGAAATGCCGGCAATGCCCACAATCTCGCCGCGGTGAACTCGAAGGCTGATGCCTTCAAGTGTTGTTCCGAAGGGACCATCACCTGGTACGGACAGTCCCATGAGTTCCAGCGCAACATCGCCGACCGCCGTTGCGGAACGCCGGGTCTCGGGAAAGTCCCGCCCGATCATGAGTTCAGCAAGGCGACGCTCTGATTCCTGACGTGGATCGACCTCGCCGATCAACCGGCCCCCGCGAAGGATGGTGGCGCGATGGCAAAGGCGCCGGATCTCATCCAGCTTATGGCTGATGTAAAGAATGGCCGTTCCCTCCGCCGACAACACCCGCAAAGTGTCGAACAACTGATCCACCGCCTGCGGCGCCAGCACCGAAGTGGGTTCGTCCATGATCAGCAATTTGGGTGACTGGAGCAGACAGCGCACGATTTCAACACGCTGGCGCTCACCCACCGAGAGTTCATGGACCGGACGCCACGGCTGAAGAGGCAGTCCGTAACGACCGGAAACCTCCGTAATCCGGGCGGCGAGGCCGTTGAGATCAAACACTCCCGGCAGCGCCAGGGCCATATTCTCGACCACACTGGCCGAATCAAACAGTGCGAAATGCTGGAACACCATGGCAATGCCCAGCCGCCTCGCCATGGCGGGACTGTCAATTTCCACGGGTTCGCCATTCCACGCCATGTGCCCCGAATCGGGTTTGACCGCACCATAGATGATCTTCATAAGCGTGCTTTTACCGGCGCCGTTCTCGCCCAGCACCGCATGGATTTCGCCCGGCACCACGGTCAGGCTGACATCATCCACAGCCACCACCGAGGGGTAGGACTTTCGTACGCCCTGCAGCGAGAGCAACGCCTGCGAACTCATCGCCGCGTGCCTTGCGTTTTAACAGTCCGCCATCGTTGAGACAAAGCCCATACCCTCCCCCGGTTGAATTGACAGAAGCACGGGATGTGCCACACCATGCTTGCTGGGTCCCCAGTGTAGTCGGCGTCATCGACTGGTGCATGAATCGCCGCAATGGCTCCGCAAGAGTGCGCAACTGTGCCTCCAGCATCCCGTTCGGGGCCAAATACCGGGCACGGTTTTCGCTGATTGGCAGTCAGGGTCCGGGACCAGAATGCCGGACGAAAGGACAGATCACTTGCGAACGGATGAGATCCGCTTTCTACTGAATGGCAAACCGATGACGCTGGCAAACCCTCCAGCCACAAGGACGGTGCTGTCGTATCTCCGTGAGGATCTTCGCCTGACCGGCACCAAGGAAGGTTGTGCCGAAGGCGATTGCGGAGCATGCACGGTGGCTATCGGGGAAGCGGACGGTCATGGCGGCATCCAATGCCGGACGATGAATTCCTGCATCCGGTTCCTGCCCACGCTGGATGGCAAGGCGCTGTTTACGGTGGAAGGGCTCAAGCACGACGGCGAGCTGCATCCCGTGCAAAAGGCGATGGCGGAGCATCATGGATCGCAATGCGGCTTCTGCACGCCGGGAATCGTCATGTCGCTTTTTGCACTCTACAAATCGCAACCCGCCCCGGACCGACCCGCCATTGAAGATGCGCTTTCGGGCAACCTTTGCCGGTGCACCGGTTACCGGCCGATACTGGATGCCGCTCTTGCCATGCATGACCTGGGCAGAATGCTGCCCGGGCGCATGCGCAGCTGGGTTCATTCTCCCGCCAACGACGCGTCTGACGAATCGGCGAAATCGGCCGCCCAACTTCTTGAGGCGCTTGGAGAGTCGCGCCGCAGCGCAGCGTTTGAAACAGGACATGAAGCAGGCGCATTTCACGCACCGGAGAGCCTGCAGGAACTCTCGATGCTGCGTGCGCGCCTTCCCGGTGCGCGCCTTCTTGCCGGTGGAACCGATATGGGCTTGTGGGTCACCAAGCAGCTTCGTGACCTGCCCGAACTGATATATGTCGGCCGCGTCGCCGAGTTGCGACGCGTCGCAGTCACTGAATCGCACATTGAGATTGGCGCTGCCGCCACCATCACCGAGCTGGCGGCGGTGCTTACGTCGCACTATCCGGACCTTGCCATCATCCTGCGGCGCTTTGCCTCCCCGCCCATCCGCAATTCGGCCACCCTGGGGGGAAACATCGCCAACGGCTCGCCCATCGGCGATTCCATGCCCTGCCTGATTGCGCTCGGGGCCCGCATCCTCCTGCGAAGCGGGCCAGATACCCGGGTTATTGCCCTGGAGGATTTCTACCTTGCGTATCAGAAGACGGATTTGCAGCCCGGTGAATTCGTAGAACGGATATTGCTGCCGTTGCCGTCCACGGGACAGCGGTTTCGCGCCTACAAGATTGCCAAGCGCTTCGACCAGGGCATATCCATCGTACTCGGCGCCTTCAGCCTGAGGCTTGACGATGGGGTCATGCGGAATTGCCGGGTGGCATTTGGCGGCATGGCGGCGGTGCCAAAGCGAGCCTCCGGTTGCGAAGCCGCGCTGGAAGGCAAGGCCTGGTCCCGGTCCACCATCGAGGCTGCAGCCGAACAACTTGCGCTGGACTTCGCGCCCATCGACGACATGCGCGGCAGCGCCCGCTATCGCACTTTGGTGGCAGGGAACCTGCTGAAAAAGTTTTATCTTGAAATTGAAGGCACCGGATCATCCACCCGCGTCGAACAAATGACCGGAGGCCGCGAATGAATGCTCCCGCCAGAGCACCCTACACCGTCGGCAAACCGCTGCGTCACGACAGTGCTCACCTGCACGTTGCCGGGGAAGCACCATACGCGGATGACATTGCTGAAATTCATGGCACGTTGCACGCGGCCTTCGGCCTTTCCACACGGGCGCATGCCCGAATCCTTTCCATGGATCTGTCGCAGGTGCGCGCCGCGCCCGGGGTGGTGGCGGTTATCACGGCAAAAGAGATTCCCGGGAACAACAACTTCGGCGCCGTTGCGCATGACGATCCGATCCTGGCCGGCGATGAGGTGCTCTACGCCGGACAACCACTCTTTCTGGTTGCCGCGCATAGCCACGAATTGGCGCGAAAAGCCGCGCGCCGTGCGCGCGTTGAATACGAGGATCTCCCCGCGATCCTTACCATCGAGGAGGCGATGGCTGAAAAATCTTATGTGCTGCCCAGCGTGACACTGGAGCGCGGTGACTTGCAGTACGCGCTGAAAAATGCGAAGCACCGCCTGCAGGGAAGCATTCGCATCGGCGCGCAGGAACAGTTTTATCTGGAGGGCCAGATTGCCTATGCGCTGCCAAAGGAGGATGGCGACTTGCTGGTCTACAGTTCGACCCAGCATCCCTCCGAGGTGCAACACATGGTGGCCGAGGCCATCGGTATATCAGTCAACCGGGTGACCGTTGAGTGCCGCCGCATGGGTGGCGCGTTTGGCGGCAAGGAAACACAGCCAGCTTTGTTCGCCGCTGCAGCTGCGGTCATGGCGAGACACACTGGCTGCCCGGTCAAACTGCGGCCCGACCGCGACGACGATTTCCTGATCACCGGCAAGCGCCACGATTTTCTGGTTGAGTATGACGCGGGCTTCGATGACAACGGCAGGATTGCAGGCCTGGAAGTCATGCTCGCTTCCCGCTGCGGGTATTCGGTCGACCTTTCCGGACCGGTCAACGACCGCGCGGTGATGCATATCGACAACTGCTATTTCCTTGCGAACCTTCGCATCGTCTCGCATCGATGCCGGACCAACACGCAGTCGGCCACTGCATTCCGCGGATTCGGCGGCCCGCAGGGCATGATGGCGGTGGAGAACATCATCGATGACATCGCACGTCATCTCGACCGCGATCCGCTGGCAGTACGCGAGGCCAATTTCTATGGACCAGAAGGCCGCGACATCACGCCCTATGAAATGAAGGTCGAAGATTTTGTCGCCGACCAGTTGGTCGCCCAACTGGCGAAGGACGCGGACTATCAAGAACGTCGCGCGCGCATCCGCACATGGAACCGGCACAGCGGCAACCTGAAGCGCGGCATCGCGCTGGTCCCCGTGAAATTCGGCATCTCCTTTACCGCGACCCACCTCAACCAGGCCGGCGCGCTGCTGCATGTGTATACCGATGGCAGCGTGCTGCTGAATCATGGTGGCACGGAAATGGGACAGGGCCTCTATACCAAGGTCGCCCAGGTGGTGGCCGAGGAACTGGGAATCGACATCGCACGCGTGCGGGTCAGCGCCGCCAACACCGGCAAAGTCCCCAACACGTCGGCAACCGCCGCTTCCAGCGGCAGCGACATCAACGGCAAGGCCGCCCAGGCGGCGGCCGTGGAAATCCGCAATCGCCTTGCCGATGTTGCCGGAAGACATTTGGGCGTGCCAGCGGCAACCATCCGATTCAGCGACAACCACGCGAAGGCGGGTGACCTGTCAATGGAATTCACCGAACTCGTGAGGTTGGCCTACATGGCCCGGGTGCAGTTGTGGGCCGACGGCTTTTATCGCACGCCAAAGCTCAGCTATGACCCGCAAACCCTCAAGGGGCGCCCCTTCTATTACTTTTCCTATGGCGCGGCCGTTTCCGAGGTGGCCATTGATACGCTGACGGGCGAATCGCGCGTACTACGGGTTGACATTCTTCACGACACCGGGCGCTCGATCAATCCCGCACTGGATCTTGGTCAGATCGAGGGGGGATTCGTCCAGGGCATGGGATGGCTGACTTCCGAGGAATTGTGTTGGGACAACCTTGGCCGGCTGCGCACGCATTCGCCATCAACCTACAAAATCCCCACGGCCAGCGACATTCCAGCCATTTTCAATGTGCGACTCTGGGAACGCGATAATCGCGAGGAGAGCATCTTCCGATCGAAAGCGGTGGGAGAGCCGCCGCTCATGCTGGCGATGTCGGTTTTCCACGCATTGCGCGATGCGGTGGCTTCAATCGCCGATGACCGCCTCATTCCTAAGCTCAACGCGCCTGCCACTCCCCAGGAACTACTCTTTGCCGTGGAGGAGTTGCGCCTTCGCGATCAGGCATCAAGGTCCAGGCCGCAGTGAATGTGGTCGCCCCTTACTTCCTTATCAGAACTTCGGGGCCGTAACTGCCGGCCGTGCGCTCGTACACACCGTTTTCCACCTTCTTGAACTTCGTCAACCCGGTATTGGCGATCGCGGCATCGGAGGTGCTGTACTTGCCGCCCAGAGGCACGGCACTGATCTGCCGTTCGCAGGGCTGATTGCAATCCGGACACTGGGTGAGCTTTTCATCAGCCATGCGCTGGTAGACCTCGAACCGTCCAAGGCAGCGCTTGCACTCCCCCGACAGCGGGGCATATTCATAGATAGGCATTATTTAAGTATTTGATAAATATGCACAATTATAGAATATAACGGGCATCGGCGGACGGCAGCCCCTACAGTTTCAGCAACTTCCTTGCGTTGCCGCTGAGGATCTTTTCCTTGTCCTCGCGTGACAGAGGTACGCCCTCCATCCAGCGGGTTCCGGGTACGTTATCAACGAACGGGTAGTCCACGGAAAACAGCACCCGCTCCACGCCCATCTCCATCAGGGAGCAGGTCAGCGCCGGCGTGGAGAAATGCCCGCTGGTGGTGATCCAGAAGTTGTTGCAGAAGATTTCCTTGAAAGCAACCTGCTTCCCGCCGCGATTCACCGCTTCATCCACACGGTCCACCAGAAAGGGCATCCCCTCGCCCTGATGGCCGACGATGATCTTCAGTTTGGGATATTTATCGAACAGGCCGGAGAGAATCATGCGAAGGATCTGGGTGGCCGTGTCGATGGTATAACCCCATGCCGCATTGGCAAGCGCCGGAAAATCCTTCAGGTAGTCGTCGTAATACGCAGCCGCCACCGCCTCATGCGGCTGGCCCGGATGAATGTAGATGGGCACATCCAGCGCCTGCGCCCGCTCGAATATGGGATGAAAGCGCGGATGGTCGTGATAGGCCCCCTGCGTACGCCCGTGGATCATCGCGCCCTTGAAGCCGAGTTTGTCGACGCAACGCTCCAGTTCGTCGGCCGCAGCCTTGGGGTCCGGTGTTGGCAGTGCTGCAAATCCGGCGAAGCGCGTGGGATGACTCAGAACCGCACGATGCAACAGATCGTTGGTGGCGGATGCAAGCTTTATGCAGGTGGCCGCATCCATCTGCTGTATCGGGGAGGGCGCGTGCGAAATGACCTGAAAATCAATGCCGGCCTCGTCCATGTGCTTGAGTCGAAGCTCCCCCAGATCGTTCAGCATCGGTGCCAGGCGCGCGTACATTGAGTTGCCAATCACCGGCGCGCTGGCGCTCTTCGCCTGAGCCACCACGGCGGGATCAGAATAGTGCTCTTCGAGCGCAATTACATACGGTTTGATCTGGGCCACGCATGCCTCCAAGTCTTGGAATTTGTTTGAACGGGAGCGGCGATTATAGCGATTGAATCGAAGGCCCGACCGGCCCCTGCGGCGCGCCACCCGGAGGAGATTCACTACGCTTGATTCCGCCTCAACCGGCACCACCGCCTCGGTGGCGAAACTTGAGATACTCCCGGCTATGGCACACAACAGCTCTACTGTATTCACGCGGGCGATGCCGGCCTTGTTTGTCCTTCTCTGGGCCACAGGCTTCATCGGTGCCAAATTCGGCCTGCCCTACACTCCACCGCTCGGGTTCCTGTCCCTGCGATTCGCCCTCGTCATTGCCCTGATGACGGCCATTGCGCTGGCGACGCGCGCGCCATGGCCGCGTGGTGTGCAGCTTGTCCACATCGCTGTAGCCGGCATCCTGCTGCAGGCCGGCTACCTGGGGGGAGTGTTCACGGGCATCGATCTGGGCATGGGAGCGGGGCTTTCATCACTGATCGTGAGCCTGCAACCGATACTCACCGCCATTGCGGGCCCCTTGTTCGGCGAACCGGTGAACCGGCGTCAATGGGCCGGTCTGGTGCTTGGATTCAGCGGTGTTGCCATGGTGGTATTTCACCGGATCAATCTGGGACAGGTGAGTGGATCCTCGCTGGCGTTGACGATTCTGGCCCTTGGCGCAATCACCGCGGGCACCATCTACCAGAAGCGCTTCTGCGGCGCGCAGGATCTGCGCACGCAATCTGTGGTTCAGTTCATTGCAGCGCTGGCGGTCATTTTGCCCTTGTCGCTGCTGTTCGAATCGCGCCCTGTGATCTGGAGCGGTGAATTTGTGTTTGCGCTGGGATGGCTGGTGCTGGTGCTGTCCCTTGGCGCCACGTCACTGCTATTGCTGCTGATCCGCCGCGGTGCGGCCACCACGGTGTCCAGCCTCATGTACCTGGTGCCTGCAGTGACCGTCATCATGGCCTGGCTGATGTTCGACGAAACGCTCACTCCATTGACCATCGCCGGCATGGGCGTTGCACTGGCGGGCGTCGCCCTGGTGGTGCGGCCGGCAAGGCGGGCGTGACGCTGTCACAATTCCGAAAACACAGCAGGACCGGATGCAGGACACGACGAACCCAGATGGGAGGTGGCAGTGATCGCGGTGATATTCGAATTCTGGCCGGATGGCGATCGTGCAGCGGAATATTTCGAGATCGCAGGTGCGTTGCGCACGCATCTGGAAAAGATCGACGGCTTCATATCCATCGAGCGCTTCGAGAGTCTCGCGACAAAGGGCAAGGTCCTTTCGCTGTCGTTCTGGCGGGACGAGGAATCGGTGCGCGCATGGCGCAATCTGGACATCCACCGGGAGGCACAGGAAAGCGGACGAGGCGGAATATTTACCGATTACCGGCTGCGTGTGGCCACGGTGCTGCGCGACTATGGAATGGAAAATCGTGGCGAGGCGCCCCAGGACAGCCGCGAAAGACACGGCTGAATCAGGCCTCCTGGTCAAGCAGGCCGCGAAAGGCGGTTTCGAGGCGCCGGACAAAGCCCGCCTCGTCCATCAGAACCGAGGCGCGCATGGTGTCGCGCATCGTTGCGCGATATCCGGCAATGCCGGCAACTGCAAGATCCAGGGCTTTGCCGATGTAGGCCTTTTGCGACTGCGCCACGAATTCCGGGAATCCGGCCTGCGAGACAATCGCAGTAGATGAGCGGGCAAAGCCGAAATCCCCCGCGAGCGACACTACCGGCAGACCCATCCACAGGCATTCGCAGGTCGTCGCCCCGCCGCAATACGGAAAGGGGTCAAGGGCGATGTCGACATTTCCCATTTCGCGCATGAAATCGCCCCGATGCAGTCGGGGTATCATTTTCAGCCGTTTCACGGCAATGCCCCGCTTGAGAAATGGTCCCGCAAGGCGGCCGGCGGCTTCCGGATCCGGTACGCCGAGAATGTTCAACCTGCTCTCGGGACACCTCTCCAGTATCGCGGCCCAGCAATCCAGAACCTGATCATTGAGTTTTGCAATGTGGTTGAAGGATCCGAAGGTCGTGTATCCGTTCGTATCGCCGGGCGCCGGGCCCGGTATCGGTGCCCCTGCGGGCGCCCGATAACTCCAGCCTGACGGATCAAGGCGGACCAGGGTTTCACTGTGGCATTCATCGGAGAATCCCTCCGGGTCCATCAACGAATCGGAAATCCGGTACCGGATGGCTTTCAATCCCGTGGTATTCAGGTAGCCAAGCCAGCTCACCTGGATGGCAGCCGGTTTCAACACGAACACGCCGAGCCTGTTGCCCCGGGTGTGTCCGGAAAGATCGACCAGGATGTCGATGCCGTCCGCGGCCACTCGGGCGGCCGCCTGTTCGTCGTCGAGTCCACCAATATTCCGCCAGGTGACCTCCATGCTGCGAATGGATGTCGTGATGTCATCGCTTTCGCTCTGGTTGGCATAGCAGAAAATCGCGAAGGAAGACCTGTCGTGCCATTCCAATACCGGCAGTAGAAAGCGCGTCACTGCATGTTCGCGAAAGTCCGCCGATACATATCCGATGCGGATTTTTCCGCCGCCCGCCCTGCCCGAATGGGAAGCCGGCGCCTTCCGCGCCGTTGTTATCGCGGAGAGCTTCGCACCCCAGGCGAGATGGGCTTCACGGTGGCCCCGCGGGTCGTGACCGGCCAGCGCATTGGTCATGAACAGGGAATATTCATCCTCCAGCAATCCGCTCTGGCTTATTTGCGCAAGGCACTCCAGCGCCGTTTCAACTTCGCCCAGTTCGTAGTGCGCCAGTGCGAGCTGGCCGCGGACATCGCGATGATCCGGTTCCATTTCCAGGAATCCACGGTAATGCGAAACCGCCTCCCGGTAGGCCTGGCGCTTCATGCACAGATGCCCCAGATTAAGATGCGCTGAAGCAATCCGCGGATTGATGGACAGGGCATTTTCAAACTGCCCTTTGGCGAGGTCCAGTCGGCCCAGCTCGCACAGAACGATGCCGTAATCATTGCGCGCCGCGGCGTCACCGGGGACCCTTACAAGGTAGTGGTCATACGCAACGGCGGCTTGCGGCCAATCGCCCCGGATACGGGCAGCGTCCGCTGCGTCCCGGCCAACGGAGTCATTCCGGCCTGCAAAGCGGATCAGATCGGCGACAAGTCGTCGGAGCATTCGCGTCCATCCCCGATTCGCGCAGTCAGACGGCTACACCGCATGATTCGCCATTCTTACCGCAATCATTTCGCGGGCGGCAGAAATCGTGTCGCCCCACTCGCCCAGGCGCCGCTGCCTGACCAGGCGAACCGACGGATACCACGGCATGGTTTCGCCTTTGTCGAGGTAGCGCCATTCGGTGACCATGGGAGCAAGCACCCAGACAGGACGGCCGAGTGCACCCGCCAGATGGACCACCGACGTACAAACACTCAATACACCATCAAGCGCGCAAACAAGTGCCGCCGTTTCATCATAGTCGTCGATCGAGTCCTGCCAGTGCGCCGGGGACATCCCGTGCTGCAGGCGCAACCGCTCAAGGTCAGCCTCCACCCGGTCGTATTGCAGGCTCACGACGCCCAACGGAAGCTGCAGCACCGGCAGCAGTTGTTCAAGATCAAACGACCGCAGGTGCCTGCGCGTCGCGGATACACCACCGCGCCAAGACACACCCAGGCAGAACCCGTTTCCCAGCCCGGACAATCGGGATTTCCAGAAACGCACCCTTTCGGGGTCGGCCACCAGATAGCTTTGGCGCCTGGGAAAATCGTCCCAATGATTCCGGAATATTCCGGGGAGATCGCCCATCGCAATCTGGAAATCCACGCCGCCAGGTGTTTCGGTCCGATCGTGGTTCGGGCGCGGGGCCGCACTTTCGCGAACACTAGCGCCGGGAAATGAGCGCCTGAACAGTGAGACGAGCTTCGGATTGCATTCGACAATGACGCTGTGCGCGCGGGCTATGACATCCGGGAGACAGGAGGCGAACATGATCTGATCGCCGATACCCTGCTCTCCGCGCACGAGAAGTGTTCTGCCTTGCAGCGACTCGCCGCTCCAGACCGGAAATTGATGGGGACTGGGCGTTGCAAACCGGCTCAAATGGCGGCTTCCGTAATCCGCCCATCCCTCGGAGAATTCTCCCTGCTTGAGTTTCATGCAGGCACGCACCAACCGGGCATCCGCGTCCTGCGGTGCAATTGCCAGTGCGCGATCGATCAGCAGATAGCCCTCGTGATATTTCCCCTGCTCCAGCAGGTTCCATCCCAGATTGACCAGCGCCGGCAACCAGTCCGGGTCGGTTTCCAGCGCCCGCCTGAGCAGTTCATCTGCACGCTCGAATGCGCCGAATTCGCGGCCCAGCACCAGCCCCAGCAGATTGGCCGCGTCACGATCAACCGGGGGACGCCTCGTCAGCGGATCAAGGATGCGCACAACCGCCTGGTGGTCACCCTGTCGATAATGCCTCTCTGCGGCCGCAACGCTTGCCACAACGTGCCCGGGGGATCGTTCAACGAAAACGTCGAGCACCTGAATGGCTTCTGCTCCCCGCCCCAGCGCCTCCAGAGAATGAACCTTGCCGATGCAGGCGGTGTAGCAGTCCAACCGGTGGTGAAGGGCAAGGTTGTAGAGATCAAGCGCCTGCTCTGCATCGCCTGTTTCGAGGAAAATGGATCCAAGCTCGCATTGCAAACGGGCGTCTTCGTGATGCCTTGGAAGCGCATTCTCGATTTCTTCCCGGGCTTCCCCCACGAGCCCCCGGGTGCGAAATGCTCGTGCCCTCAGGAGGTGCTCCTCTGCTGTCGAATCCGCATGATCAGGCTCCACAGGACAGGACGGAGTGTTGGGCAGGCCTGCCTTCGAAACCGGTACGGGTTGCTGTTTCGCAGCTGAGTGGGCATTGCCGGGGGCGCCGGATTGAAGGCCGAAGCGGCTTCGAATCCAGTCAAACACGGTCAAACCGGCGCCGACACTATTGCCGTGCCGCGAAAAGCATGGCGTCGCGCTCTTCGCGCCACGCATCTGCGTACTCGCAATTAACGTAGGCGGAAAAATAAGGGCCCCCTATGGTGAAGTGCGCGAGGGATACATCGCCGCAAGGCGCGTCATAGCCAACCAGATGATTCCACCTTCCCGGGAGCGAACCAATCAACGCGTCGTTCGCCAGCCATTTGAACTGGTGCAGCTCCAGCCCGGTTGCGGCGTTGACGTATGCCGGAGTCAAGTGCCTGCACAACGCGTTATTGAACAACATGACGCTGGACCAGTTCTTCTTTTCGTATGCTGTCTGCTCAGTCCCCAGGAATTTGCGCGTTTCGACAGGACGATGATCGTGCTTGACGACCTGTACTGCGTATTGGGGATCCCGCATCGACCAAAGCCCTGCGATATCGCCGGTCATCAACATGTCGCAATCCATGAATATGCTCCAGCCTTCGTACGCGGAAAGATATGGAGTAAGAAACCTGGAAAACGAAAAATCGGTGGACTGAAGCGGGTGCCTCACCCGGGTCAGCACGCCGCCAAGTTGCGATAGCATTATCGGCGCAATGGACACGGGCACGGAACTGCGTCTCGCGATGCTGTGGGCGAGCACGCTGAATGCGACCGCTTCACGGGGGTCAAATCCGATGAATACCCTTACCATTTCGTCCACCTCTGAATCTGTCAGTTCCCGATCGCGCCCGTTCCCCGCCGCATTAACGTTCGCGATAAACGTGAAGCCTACCCTTGCCAATTGCCGCAGAAGCGGAAATTTTCAATAACCGGGTACTAATTGGCGCTGGATGCCACGACATTCAACCCATTGTCCCTGTTTATAATACGATTACGCATGCGGCCACAATATCGGCGCGCGCAGGCCTACAAGGAATATCTCAAATGTTTGGAAAATTATTTTCATCCAGCAAAGTGAATGATTTTGCCAAAAACCTGGCCAACGATATTGCAAAACGCTATCCTCCGGCGATAGCCAACAGCCCGGAACAGATGATCTCCCACAAGCGGCTGACCACCATCCTTGAGGAGAGTTTCAGCCGCGCGGCCGAATTTCAAAAAGAGCAGAAACTCGGATGGTTCGGGCGCGCAAAACTCGTCAACGAATTTCAATGGCAACTCAAGGATACCGGTTACGACGCGAAGTTCGTTGAAATGGCCGCGGAGGGATTGTTGGTCTATATCACGCGGGGCCCGGACGCCGCCCGCAGCGCCTGATCAGGGTCGCGGGCAACCGCAATCAGCTCACCTCATCAGGGTTGATATCCCGGGATACGACTCTCATCCACGGTGTCGATCTGCGCCGCATCCAGGAATTTTTCCGCGTAGCGCAGATAAACCTTTTCCCGGATGAACACGTCAAACAGATCCGGGTCAATGTGCCCCCCCTTGCGGAAGTTTCCAAGTATGGCCAGGGACTCCGAAAGCGTCTTGCCGCTCTTGTAAGGGCGGTCGCGGGCCGTCAATGCTTCGAATATGTCGGCTATCCCCATGACGCGCGCCTGCACGGACATTTGCTCCCTGGTCAGGCCCCGGGGGTAACCCTTCCCGTCCATGCGTTCGTGGTGTCCGCCCGCATATTCCGGAACATTGCGCAGGTGCTTGGGCCACGGCAACGCCTCCAGCATCTTGATGGTTGCGACAATGTGATGATTGATGATTTCCCGCTCCTCGCCGGTCAAGGTGCCGCGGGCAATACTCAGATTCTCGACTTCATTGTCGGAGAGGAAATTGGCGGTGTTTCCGGAAGGGTCCGTCCAGTGGTAGGCCGAGCCTATGCTGCGCACACGAGCCTGCGCCTCGGCTGACATCGTCTCGCCACCGACATTGGAATGCCGCAGAAACTCGCGATCGTCGTCACACATTCTCGTGGTATCGCGCAATACCTGCTCAATCTGATGGAAGCGTTCCTTCCTGGTGACATCGTCAAGGCCCGGCTCCGACATCAACTTGACCTTTGCCTCAAGAGCTGCAATATGCGCGTCGCGCTTGACCACCTCGAACCGCGTGTCGATCATGCTGATCCGGTCAAAAATGGTTTCCAGCTTCGTTGATTTGTCGACTACGTGGACCGGCGTGGTTATCTTGCCGCAATCGTGCAGCATGCCGGCGATCTTGAGCTCGTAGCGGTCCTTGTCGAGCATCCTGAATCCGCCAAACGGCCCCGACTTCGAATTGTTGACCGCCTCTGCGATCATCATGGTCAGTTCCGGCACTCTCTGGCAGTGTCCGCCCGTGTAGGGGGATTTGTCGTCGATCGCGGTATTGATCAGGTTGATGAACGATTCGAACAGGCTCTCCAGCTGATCGATCAACTGGCGGTTGGTGATTGCAATGGCCGCCTGGGACGAGAGCGATTCGGCCAGCCTCTGATCGGCCTCCGAAAACGACACGATTTCGCTGGTTTCCGGGAGGAGCCGGTTGATCAGCTGAAGAACGCCGATGGTCTCGCCCTCGTGATTCTTCATCGGCACAGTCAGGAAGGATTTCGACCTGTATCCGGTTTTTTTGTCAAAATTTCGGGTCCCCGAAAAGTCAAAACCCGCTTCTGTATAGGCATCGGCGATATTCACCGTCTTGCCGGTCACCGCGGCGTATGCAACAACCATCTGGTAGTTGGGCTCACCGTCCTTGTTGTTCAGGTGGATGGGATAAAAGGGAACCTCGGTTCCCGTGGTTCCACCCATGGCAATACCCAGAGAATCCGTGCGCACGATGGCGAACCTCAGGCGTTCATCTTCCGTCCGAAGATAAAGAGACCCGCCATCCGCGCGCGTAATCGTTTTTGCGGCAATCAGTATCTTCTCGAGCAGGCCCTCAAGATTCTTCTCCTGCGACAGGGCCGAGCCGATGTCGTTGAGTTGCTCCAGCCGCAGAAACAGGCTTTCAACAGTATCCTTCATGAACCCTCAGAGATACCTTGATTGCCCGCCATCCGGGCGGAACCGAGCAGAAGGAACGGATATCAGAAACATTATTTGATACAGACTGCCCGCACGCACGCCATGTCTGTGATGCCCTGTAACACCTTTTCCATTCCGTCCATTTTCAAAGTCCGCATCCCGTTCTCAAGACACGCGGCGAGAATTTCGGCAACACGGGCATGTTCCTGAATCAGCTTCTTGATCGGATCGGTCGCAATCAATAGTTCATGCAAACCGGCCCGGCCCTTGTAGCCGCTTTGCCCGCATGCATCGCAGCCTTTTGCCTTGTACAGGATAAATTGGCCCTTGTCGTTTCCGTAGCTCTTCATCAGGTCGCGGTATACGTTTTCAAACGCCTGTTTCGCGTCCTTCTTGAACGGCGCGGTCGCAAGCAACTCAGAGCAGTATTCCTGGAGTAGTTGCTTGATCTCCTCCGGGCCGGGGTTGTACATCTCCTTGCACTTGCCGCAAAGGCGTTTGGCCAGCCGTTGCGCCAGAATCCCCAGCAAGGCGTCTGCGAAGTTGAACGGGTCCATCCCCATATCAAGCAGCCGGATGATCGACTCCGGCGCGCTGTTGGTATGCAGTGTCGCAAACACAAGGTGGCCGGTAAGCGATGCCTCAATGCCGGTTGCGGTGGTTTCCTTATCCCGCATCTCGCCGACCATGATGATGTCCGGATCCGCGCGCAGAAACGCCTTCATCACTGCTGCGAAGTCCAGACCGGCCTTCTTGTTGACCTGCACCTGACGCAGGCCCTTCTGCGTAATTTCGACTGGATCCTCTGCCGTCCAGATTTTTGTATCCGGCTTGTTCAGGAATCCAAGCACGGAATGCAACGTGGTCGTTTTTCCCGAACCGGTTGGACCGCAGACAAAGAACAGCCCGTAGGGCTTGCTGACAGCGTCCTTGAGCTTGGGCAGGTTAGAAGGGGACACTCCTAGCTTGTCCAGAGGAATCGGCTCACCCGCGGCAAGAATCCGCATGACGACGTCCTCCACCCCCCCCGCCGACGGGATGGTCGCGACGCGCAATTCGATATCCAGCGGGCCAAATTTCTTGAATTTGATCTTGCCGTCCTGCGGCTTTCGTTTTTCCGAGATATCCAGGTCGCACATGATCTTCAGGCGGGCGACAAGGGCATTTCTGTATGACGCCGGCACTTCGATGTAAGGCGCCAATGAACCGTCTTTGCGGAACCGGATTTCGGTCTTGGCCTTGCCGGGATAGGGCTCGATGTGGATATCCGACGCACCCTGGTTGTAGGCATCGATCACGATCTTGTTGACCAGTTTGACGAGCTCGTTGTCCGCCGCCGCTGAAACATCATCGCCAGAGGAACCCGCGTCGATTGCCTCGTCATCATCCAGGCCTTCAAGGATGTCCCCGATGTCGCCGGAATCAAGAGCTTCCGCACCATAGAAGATGTTCAACGTTTCCCTGAATTCCTTCTGCGTCGTGACCTTGTAGACCGGCTTGTGTTTTGGAAATACGTTGTTGACGATCCGTGAACTCTTGACCCGCTCGGGATCCAGACAAAGAATCAGCAAGCCTTCCTTGGAATCCTCATAAGGAACCCACTGCTGCGATTCGACGTACTCGCGCTTGAGGTTCTTGAGCAGATCCATCGGCTTGATCCGGTCAGGCTTGAATGGCTCGTACGGTACGCCGAAGAATTTCCCAAGCGCCTGGCCGATGGCCGGAATCTTGACCTGGAACTCGTCCACCAGCACTGATTCCACATCGATTGCCTTCTTGCGCGCGGATCTGGCGGCCAGTTCGAATTCGGCGGCGGAAATAACGGCATCGCTGACAAGAAAATCGTACTTGCTCTTGAGGACCTGGGGTTTCTGGCGTTGTTTGAACGCAATGGCAAGGGTCTGGCACAACTCCAGAACCCCCTCCTCTGCCATGGAGGTGAATGGCATGCCGGCTTTGTTGTTGATCAGCTGCACCACGCCAATCAGGTCCGCATTGGAGGCATCCAGAACCGGCGCGACCAGCATCTGCTTGGTGCGGTACCCCGTGCGCTTGTCAACCTCCTGCAGAAACCTGAGGCTCGGGTTGTGTGACCGAAGTTCCGCCTCGTCGTAAACATCCTTGATGGTCATCATCTTCTTCGACAGCGCGACATAGCCGGCAAGCGAATGTTCGGCAATGGGCAGCTTCAGGTCCTTGAACGAATTCAGGCCTGTTTTTACTTTTGAAACAATGGTTTGCTTGTCTTCGCCGATCGTATAGATGGTAAGACGGTCGGCATTGAACAGCGTGCATATGTCAGAGGAAACTTCCAGCATGATTTCATCGACATTGCTGGTCGCATGAATCTTGTTGGTCACAACCTGAAGATTTTTTGAAAAATTCAGTCTGACATTGACATCACCGGTAGCACCCGGTGGAGTGTTAAGGACTGCGCTCATGTTCGGCCCGCCTGTTTAGGTTTTCTGCGTTTTCAATATACGCACTGCCCATACTAAGATCATACAACCCAAGTCGGCCTTCGACACGCCAAAAATACCCGTTCCCGGCCTTCATTTCCGGGTTAGAGCTCGAAAACCTGATTGTTTTGCAGCATACGCGGCCTGTATTGCCCGGCGTATTCCTCGATTTCCCGCATGGTGAGTTCAATCTCGCTGGGTTTCAAGTGCGTGATGTAAATCTCGGCATTCCCTGACAGTTTTCCCAATTCGTCCGCCAGCATGGCCGGGCAAAGGTGCTTGGAAATTTCGGCCAGGTGCCTTTCGCGGTTGCAGAATGCGGTCTCAATGATCAGATATTTGAGATTGGCAATCCGGTTCACCTCAACCCAGAACGGATCATTGGTGGTCGTATCGCCAGTAAATACGAGGCTGGCTCTGCCTGAGTCAATCTGGTAGCCAGCGGAAGGGACCACATGATTGGCGGGAAGCGCTGTGAATTTGCGGGTACCCACGCTGACTGTTTCGCCGATTGCGATGGGCTCAAAGCGCAATTGTGCACGTTCAGCGGAGGGTATTTTTGTGAAATCCGGCCAGATTTTCCAGTTGAAGAGATGCTCGCTGAGAATATCAAGGGTTTCAGGAATCGCATGAACCACCAGCGGAGCGGACCGGCCTGCCCCGACGGTGTCAACGATGAAAGGAAGGCACGCAACATGATCCAGATGCGAATGCGTCACGAACACATGGTCAATCAAGGACAACTCGGTCAGAGAAAGGTCCGCTGCGCCCGTTCCCGCATCAAGGAGAATGTCGTTGTCGATCAGCATCGAGGTGGTGCGAAGGTAGCGCCCACCAATTCCCCCGCTGCATCCGAGAACCTTGAGTTTCACCAGGTGGCTGACATCATGGAGTTTTCGGCGACCTATTTTTCGTCGAAGGCGGTAACTCCGTCCCAATCCGCCGGCGGCGGATTGCGGCGCCATTCGGACACCCGCTCGGAATACAACTCATACAAGTAGCAGCTGGGACTCATCCGGCGCAGATTGAGCAACTGAAGATCCACCTGGTCCCATTGTTGCGACCGGTAGGCCCGCAAGGTCTGCTGCCACAATTTCAGTTCGTCCAGCTTTTCCTTGCCGACCTCGGTATCCAGACCTATTGGTTCGTAAATCGTCAGGGCCTCGTCCTTGCCTTTGACCTTGATCTTGTCGACTTCCCTGAACACAACGTCATGCACAAGCCCTTTTGTAACCTCGCCCACAAGCATACCGAGGCCATAAAATTTGGTCCTGCCCTCAAGCCTGGAGGCCACGTTGACGGCGTCGCCCATCACTGTATAGGCGCGCCGGATCTGGGATCCCATGTCACCCACCCGGACCGGCCCTGAGTTCACTCCGACACCGATCTTCAGCGTCGGCCAGCCGCGCGCCTTGAACTTCTCGTTGAGTTCAACACACTGCTTTTGCATTTCCATGGCCGCAAGGACGCCATTGCGCGCATGCTCCTTGTCGTCCACGGGCGCGCCCCAGAAAGCCATGATTGCGTCGCCGATGTACTTGTCAAGTGTGCCCCGATAACCACTGCGGATGATCGTGCTCATCGTGGTGAGGTAATCATTGATGTATTCACGCAGATCTTCGGGGCTCAGCGCCTCGGAGATACTGGTGAATCCGCGAACATCCGAAAACAGGATCGACAACTCCGCCGCTTTGGGCTCCATGCTGTATTTTTCCGGATCCTCCGCCATCTGGTTGACCAGTTCCGGGGGTACGTATTGGCCGAACAGTTCGGTGAACTGTCGCTTGGAACGGGTTTCCACAAAATACCCATAGGACATGTTCAGCGCAAACAGCGTGATCGTCATCAGCAGACTCGCCGCCAAAGGCATGATCATCCCCATGCCGGACCAAATGAGAATATTGAGTCCGGTGATCAGCAACATCGCGACCAGCGACACCAGCGTCGCCTTCAACGGGCCCAGGAACGGCATCAGGATGGAAAGAAATACTCCGCCAATCAACAGGAGCATGACCTCGGCGCCCAGCATGTAAGGCGGCTTTTGCTTGATGGTTCCGTTGAGCATGCCGGCGATCATGTTGGCGTGAACTTCCACACCGGGATAAACGCTGCCCACCGGAGTGGACCGCAAATCAAGCAAGCCCGGCGCGGTTGTGCCGACAAGGGCAATCTTCCCCCGAAGGGTGTCCACCGGCACCTTGTCGAAAAAAATGTCGGCGAGAGAAATGTAGGGGTAGCTTTCGCGCGGACCGCGGAAGGGAACATAGGCGGTGACCCGATCATCCACCGGAATCCTGACCGGCCCGACGTCCAGCCACTCAAGACCCGAATATCCCTTGGACACAAATCGATCCGGCGCATAGCCAGCCTCTACTTTGGGCAGCGCAACCGTCTGGGTTTTTTCGGCCTCGGCGAGGGCGACGTACAAACGCACCATCGCAAGGGAGAGTGCCTCGTAATAACTGCCCTTGTATTCCGCAATCATCGGTACGCGCCTGACCACGCCGTCGAGGTCAACCTCTGGGTTGAAGTGGCCGGCGCTTACAGCACCGGCGCTGATACTGGGAATATTGGCCCCGTAGCCCTTCAGCTGGGCGAATTTGATGTCCCGGCTTGCGAATGTGCCCTTCGGCAGGACGGACTCCGGAAGAACACCGGACTCCGTTGCATCAGCATTGCTGTTGAAATAGTAGCCAAGCACCACCGGCCTTTGACTCAGTGATTTGGCGAACAAACCATCGTAATCCAGGCGGGAACGCATGCCCTCGAGAGTCGAGCGGAATTGCGGGATGTCCCTCAGATCGGATTTGGCAAGCTGATCGAGCACCTTGAGGCCGGATCGTTCGTCCGGCTCGGCGAAAACCACGTCAAAGCCGATGATCGAGACGCCGTATTTTTCGAACAACTTTTCCATGAGCACCGCGAGACGGTCGCGGCTCCATGGCCACTGGCCCAACTCGGGAATTGCGAGGCTCTTCTCGTCGATATCAAGAATGACGATGCGCGGGTCCACGGTTCCGGGCATCGTGAACCGCAACCGCGCGTCATATATGATGTTGTCGAGCCGTGAGACAAAATTGAAAGGCCCGAAGGGCCACTCGGCGGCATGGGCCACGAAAACCAGCATAACGAGCAAACCCAACGCGATTCGTACGATATGCTGTTTCAAACGCCCCTCCAGAAGACCATGTGGCTGGCGCCGGCCCCGACCCTCACGTCTTGAAGAAAAACTCCATCTTCACGCCCGCGATTTCTATGACGTCGTGGTCCCCCAACGCATGTGCCTGGGCATCCAGTGTCTTGCCATTGACCACGGGAAAATTCGCGCCTTCGACGTGCGTGATGAAGAATCCCTGTGGGCGCCGGGTTATCACGGCAACCTGTACGCCGGGTTTTCCCAAGGTTGTCAGCGGTTTTGTCAAGTCTAGCTGGCGTCCGGCATTCGCGCCTGAGAGCAATTGCAGTGCACCGGCTCGCTGCGGCGTGGGTGGTGGAGCAGCCGGTGCGGCGGCTGCGGCAGCAGGCGATCCCGGGGCGCCGGCAGGTTTGCCAGGCGCCGCGGCGCCCGGTTGCGGACGCAAAGCACCTGGCCGCAATACCATGGTTTTCTCGAAATCCACCGCCTTTGCCGGAGCAGGGCCGTCACTGACAAATTTCAGCTTGTACTTGCCGAGTTCAATGACATCATTGTTTTGCAGGAAGTGCTTTTTGACCGTCTGGCCATTCACCAAGGTTCCATTGGTGCTGCCCAGATCCTCGAGAAAGGAATCCGACAGGATTGTGACCACGACCGCGTGCTCGCCGCTGACGGCAAGGTTGTCGATCTGGATATCGTTGTGCGCCTTGCGGCCAATGGTGGTTCGCTCCTTGCCGAGAGTGAACTCCTTCAACACCAGACCATCCATGCTGAGAATCAGCTTCGCCATAGTAGTGTCCCCGTACTATCTATCGTAGCCAGCCAAAAACTTTTGACAAAACGCCGCGTGGCGCTGGATATTCGCGCAAAACGCGGATCAAAATAACCGAAACATTGTCACGACCGCCGTTGTCGTTGGCCATTTGCACCAATTGATGCACGCACAGTGTCAAATTGCCACCCAACATCCGCAAAGCCTCGCCAATGTCCTCGTCACTTACCATATCACAAAGGCCGTCGGAACAGAGAAGGTAAATGTCACCAACCTTCGTTTCGTATTCGTGAATTTCAGGGTCAACAGTCGGATCAATTCCCAGCGCCCTCGTCACCAGATTTTTGTTCGCCGCCCCTTTGGCCTGCTCCTTGGTGATCAGTCCACTGTCGATCTGCTCCTGAAGCAGCGAATGATCGCGGGTGATCTGCTCGAAATTGTCATCCCGAAACCGATATAGCCGGGAATCGCCAACGTGCGCGACCGACATCTTGTTATCGTAATAAAGCGCCACAACCAGCGTCGTTCCCATTCCCGCATATTGCGGCTGGCTCTGCGCCGCCTGATAGATCGACGAATTGGCACGGAATACCTGCTCCCGGAGTATCTTCTCCGCCGCGGTCCTTCCGGTCGCCTCCTCGATCGCATACGGCGGCCGCTGATCAAGGAGCTGCTGCAATTCGGTCGTGATGACAGTGGTGGCAATCCCGCTTGCCACTTCGCCCGCGTTGTACCCGCCCATGCCGTCCGCAAGGACAGCCAATCCGTGTGACGGGTCTGAGGCGATCGAATCCTCATTGTTCGTCCGCACCATTCCCGGATCGGTGGCACTGACAACTTCAAGCATTTGGGCAAGACTCATGCGTGTTCCACTTACAAACTGATATCAACGTCTGAACTATCGGCCTTCGACGTGCCTGAACCTGTTCCGCTCAGGGTTGCTCGAAGTGCGGCGGCGAATTCCTCACCGGTCTGATAACGCTGGTCGGCTTCCTTTGCCATTGCCTTGTCCAAAAAAGCGACCAGTGCAGGCGGCAGCGCCGGGTTGATGCTCAAAATGTCCGGCGCATGCTCATTGGCGATTTTATACATCAATTGCGCCATGGAGTCTCCCTCGAATGGCAGTTTTCCGCACGCCATCTGGTAGAGACTGACCGCGAGCGAAAACAGATCGCTCTTACCGTCGACCTTTTTGCCCGACAGTTGCTCAGGCGACATGTATGACGGTGTGCCAAGGACCATGCCAGTCTTGGTTTTTGATGAATCGGTTATCCGTGCGATGCCGAAGTCGGCAACCTTGACCGAATCCGACTCGAGATCAAACATGACGTTCGCCGGCTTGATATCGCGGTGGACGATGTTCTGCTTATGCGCATAACCCAGCGCGTCTGCCACGCGCGCGAAGACCGACACCAACTTTTCTATAGGAAGCAGATTGTCCGGCTTGGTATAAGGGGCCAGATCCTGGCCTTTGAGAAGTTCCATGGCGATGTAGCAGAGATCGTGCTCCTCGCCACAATCGTAGATAGTCACGATATTGGGATGCGACAGGCGGCCCGCGGTTTCCGCTTCGCGGAAAAACCGCTCCTTGACCTCCACCAACTCATCAGCTTCGAATTCCTGGGCAAGCGCCATAGTCTTGATCGCGACCACCCGACCGATTTTTGGGTCTTTGCCCAGGTAAACGGCACCCATCGCGCCTTTGCCAAGTTCCTTCTCGATCTGGTATCGCCCGAGCATGGGTTTCTCGGCACCGCCGCCGCCATCGAGAATGCTGGCGTTAGTGCGTCCGCCACCGCTGCCACCACCAAGGATGACGGTTTCAGACAGTTGCTTCGAGCGCGCCAGCTTTTGTTCCAGGTCGCGGAATTTCGGATTGAAATCGTACATGTAGCGGAAGACGGATTCCGCCTTGTTGAACTGGCGCTTGCGCTCGAAATCAAGAGCAAGGTTGTAAAGGTTTTCCATGACAGCGTCTTCCATCGGCGTCTTGCGGAAGTAATCGAACGCCATGTCCAACTGACCCTGCCCCTGAAATGCGAGTCCCAGCATCCGGTTCGAGGCCGCCGATTCCTGGTCAGACTTGGCCTTGCCGGCCTCGGTCATGACAAACCGTTTGGTGACAAGCAGCACGTGCCCGATGACCAGCAGCGTCAGGGCGTGCATGAACTGCAGCCACATGCCCGGCCCCGTCATCAACAGGAAATGGGCGCCAACGAGTACCGCGACCAGTCCAAGCGTTACGCCTGCACCCAAAGCCGCCTTTAATCTTGGCAAAAGGGCAATCAGATAAGCCGCCACAAGGATGAATACCATTGTCTCAACCCATATCCCCCATGTCGGCGCGACAAAGAAATGCTCCTGCAGGATGGACGATACCGAATGGGCCAGAGTCAGTACAGACGGCAGCGCGGGGGATATGGGCGTGACCAAGGTCTGGCCAACGCCCGCCGCCGTGGGGCCTATCAGGACGATCTTGTCCTGGAAGGTCTCAGGCTTGATCTTCCCGGAGTACACATCAAAGAACGAATCAACACGGAACGCCGGCCGGTTGTCCTGATCCTTGTAAAAATACGTAAACATCTGCAAGGCCGAATCGGTCGCGATGCGCAGTTTGCCGATCTGCACCCCCTGGCCCAGCGTAACCTTGATGTCTTCGGGTCCGAGATTGAGGCTCTTCGCGACCAGCATCATCGACAGCGACGGGTAGTACTGATCAAAAAACTGCAGCACCAGCGGTTCGGTCCGCGTTCCGCCGTCGACATCCGCTTTTGAATTCAGGTGACCTATTGCAGCCGCGCTGTTGCCGATATCGTCGATTTGCAGCAGGTTGGCTGCCGAAGCGTTGATCGGCCCATCCCCGGTGCCCGGGTCAACCTTCGGCACCTGGTTTTTGGTGACGTATTCCGGAAGCGGTTTGTCCGGTTTGCCACGGGGCTCTCCCAGTTCGAACAGGATGGGAAGCAGCAGGTTTTTTGCGTTCCCATAGCTCACGGTCAGCTTGCGATCCGTATTAAGCGCCTCTTCGGCTTCACGCAACGTGGCGCCCAGCTGCTGCAGTTCCGCCGACCCGGTCGCGGCCGGCGGTTCCCCTTCCGCCGCTGGCGCATATTTGCCGAAGACTTCAAGCAATTTGCTTATATACGCTAGCCCCGCATCCATCTGGGGTTCGCTGAAAAACACCAAGTTACCGATGACTTTGGCCTTGGCACCGGCCAGCATATCCGCCATCTTTGCGTGCACTTCACGAGACCATGGCCAGCGGCCGATGTTGCGGATGCTTTGATCGTCGATGGCGATGACCACCACCTTGTCGCTGGGATTGCGAGTCGATGCGCGTACGCCCCAATCGTAGGCAGTACGTTCAAAACCTTGAATTAGCTGGGAAGCGCCGGCAAATAGGAGGACGAGCGAGACGATCAGTCCGAGGAACCAGTCCTTTTTCCAAAATCCCGACTTCATGGGTCCTCCCGGTTGTTCTTATCGCGATCGCCGCCCTCGCGCCAATCGCACCCAAGTCCATGCATCTTACGCCAGCGGTTTGTTTCCCCGCTTGGCTCCCAAGGGGCGACAAACCTGACGCCAAATCCGTGTCAATTTCAAAACCGGGAGGCGGCGCCCAGACAACTGGCCTGAATCAAAAACCGGACAATACCAACTACTCACAACCAATACAGCAAGCTGTTTCGAATTGTTACAGTTAAATATCGGATTGGTCAAGCATTTTTCCCTTCCACTCGAGGAATTTTGCTCATCGACTCGCACTCTAAATTGCGTCGCCAGAAACGCACGAACTAACGCCGCTCAGCAACGTTCAGGGCATCGGTACCGGAAGATCAACAACGCGAAAATGCACTCCGCGTTCGTCACGGACAGGGTTAAGGAATCGCTGAATAAGTAGTCGCGCGAAGCAATGCTTGAACGCGATTTCGCTGAATCGGTGAAACGAATGAAATTTCCATCAACATTGGGGCCGTTTTGAT
>CAIUKQ010000502.1 GCA_903899705.1 uncultured beta proteobacterium | reverse complement strand
TCAGAATGTCGTAATATTCCGCGTTGCCATAGGGGGCGAGCCCCATCGTTTTCCCTTCTTCGTTGGTCGCGAATCCAATTTTCTTGGTGAATGCCGCATACATTCCACCCAGGCTGTCATCCACCGACAGGTCCCACAGCGTCTCAATGGAACTGCCCTTGCCATAGGCGAGGCAACCCGACAACTGATCTCCCCCGGTCCGTGCCAACGGAACGCCCTGCCCGTCTACTACCATGATCGCGGCCTCTTCGAACGGGGACGGCAGAAAGGCCTGGCAGGCGTGAGAGTAGTGGTGCTCCGGGACGATAAACTCGATGTTGGGATTCCGGTCCTTGAAGAATTTTTCGGCGCTTTCGTTGTGGCGATAACTGTAGACAACGCAATCCACGTCTTTTAATTCAATTCCAGCGGTGTCCAAAAGGTAGTTGAGCAAGAGCTGAAACTTCTCCACTTTCACGAAATCGACGGTAGAGTAGTCATGCTCTAGATCAAACGGCAAGTCCAGATTGTCTTGGTATGCCTTCGGATCATGTTTCCAGCCAAAGGTTTCCAAATCCGTTTTCGAGAATGGCAGGCAAATATCGTATTTGACGCGAGTCAGCCGCTCAAGACTCGTGGCAACTTCAATCACTCCATCTACGCATAGAGCCCCGCTGAACCCATGTCCGCTCATGGTAAAGCTCAAGATGCAGCTTCTTTGCATTAACTTCTCCAGCTTCTTAGTAGGTTAGAACAAAATGAATTCGGTGTTGATCGGGTATCCGCTCGGGGGTGCCGCCGCCCCCCAAAGCTCGCTCAGGCGCTCATTTCCGTCTTATGCCGGCCTAGAAAATCATAGACAAAATTCAAATTCCTCTCCAGGTTTCGTCCGTCCAGCGGGCCAATGTATTTCTCCATCACGGATCTTTGCAGAAACGCGTCGAACCGGCTCCGGTTGTCACGAAAGTCATGGAGCGCCTGGACCAGATCCTTAACGCAAGCCACGGTCACGAGCTCTGACTTTCCGTCAAACGGGGGATCTATGATTTCAGTGTCCTTCTTATAGTAGACACTAGGTATGCCCAGACAGGACGCCTCGAAAATCGTCTGCGAATAGAAGGAAATATAGAAATCGGAATTATCGAGCACCGTTTTCATGGGCACTCTGTCCACGATCTCGTCTACGACGCCCGGAAAATACTCGTTCGCGAATTGCTGATACTGGGCCAGGTACCCGTTGGGACGCACCTTGATCACGATGCGCAGGTCCATGCCCTGCTTCTTCACTATGCTCAATGCCTGGAGAACGTCGAACATGAAATCGAATTCAACCGCGACGTATGAATTCAGGTCGATGTTGTTGAACCCCGAGGCGCCAATCATCACGGTAAAAGAGTCCTTGCTGACGGGTCGGCGCTGCGCTAGCGGCGGATAGTCATCCATGCGAGGATCCCCGAGGCAGACGACGTTGTCCATGCCGCGAAAGTAGTTTTCCTTGACGCTGGCCGCATAGGCGTTGATCACCGTCGCGTATTTCCCTTCGTCCAGGAAGGCGCCGCTCAGATAGCCATTGATGATCAGATAGCTGGGAATTCCCCGGACTTTGCACACGCAGTCGATCAGCGCATTGATATCCCCGACATTGGATATCATCACTTCCATCTGGATCGGGTTTTTGTCCAGATAGCGGATGACGCAGTCCAGTACGCGAATGGTTTCTGCACAGCGGCCGGAAATATAGCGCTCGATGATCGAGTACGCGCCATCGGAAGCGTCGACCCCATTGTCCAGCACCAGCCGTGCGCATCGGTGCGCGCGGAAATGGCGCATGCATTCGCGGGCGGCCGGCTCGTGCTTCGCGAAACTGCCGCGCAGCGGTATGTAGCGTGAGCTCGCCAAAGTTCGCAGGAAGTTTTTCGGGACGGTTGTGCCCAAAATCCGCACCTTCGCGTCCCGCTTCAACCGCTGGATTAGCTTGATGGTCGGATGATATTGCTGCACGAAGATCGCAGGCTTGATTTTCCGGCCGCCGCAAAAGCAGTCCCAGAACGACAGCAGGGTGCCCACGCCCCAAGCAAGCAAGGCGGAGATGCGCGCCTTGACGCCGCGCCTGCCGACGTTC
>CAIUKQ010000501.1 GCA_903899705.1 uncultured beta proteobacterium | reverse complement strand
CGGGTCTTGAGCGTGCCTTTGACCGGCTCACCTCCTACATCCGTACCGCCAAGGTCAATGGCAAATTCCTGCGCAACGATCCTCTGGTACGCGACCGCATCGGGCAACTCGCCGCGGACATCGAGGTCGCGCGCCAATTCCAGATCCGCAATACGCGCATGGTCGAGGCCGGACGCGTGCCCATTTACGAAGCGGCCCTTGGCAAGGTATTCGCCGGCGAACTGCAGGAACGCATGGGGCAGGTGGCGCTCGACATCCTCGGTTCGGGCGGACTGCTCGGAGAAGGCTCGCCCTCGGCGCCGGTTGGCGAGATGGAGCAACTGCTACGGCATTCCATCATGGGCATGATCGGCGGCGGGACGAGTGAGATACAGCGCAACCTGATTGCCATCCGCGGCCTCAATCTTCCACGATAATATATATATTAATCAGATACTTAACAAATAAAACCAAGGAACAAGCATGAGCGAAAAAGTGGTGACCTATGAGCTGGACGGCGAAGTCGCAATCATCGGACTGAACCGTCCCGACAAGCGCAACTCCCTGAGCCCTGAATTGCAATCCCAGCTTCTCGAAGCGGTATTGCGCGCAGGAGAAGAAGCCAAGTGCGGAATTCTGTTTGGCCATGGCGAGAATTTCTGCGCGGGCCTCGATCTGGCCTGGGCTGCGGAAAACTGGCAGGAAGGCAAAAACAAGAAGCTGCCCTTCCGGTACAACCGCAACGGGCATCAGGAAATTATCGCGCGCGGCAACATTCCCTTTATTGCCGCGCTGCATGGCGCGACGCTGGGCGGCGGTCTGGAGACCGCCTCTGCCGCACACATCCGTGTCGCCGATGAAACCACCTTCTTCGGTCTGCCCGAAGGCACGCGCGGCATCTACATCGGCGGCGGCGGATCGGTGCGCATCGCGCGACTGCTCGGCTTTTCCTGCATGCAGGACATGATGCTCACCGGCCGCGTGCTCAAACCCGACGAAGCCGAACGCAAGGGTCTGGTGCAGTACCTCGTGCCCAAGGGGCAGTCGCTGGCCAAAGCCAAGGAGTTGGCGCTGCGCATTTGCAAGAACGCGCCATTGTCCAACTTCGCCATCACCAACAGCCTGCCGCGACTGCAGGACATGGGTTACGACGATGGCCTGTACTTCGAGCGTATGGTGGGCGAATACACGCGCAGTCCGGAATCGATCACCCGGTTGAAGCAGTTCCTCGACAAGACCGCGCCGCGGCTGAAGATGCCGGACTGAAATCCGCACGCCGGGGCGGCGCCAGTGCCGCCCCGGATCATGAAGTGGTCGCCGAACCTTGGTTCGGCTTTTTTTTTGCATCCCTCAAATGAACTGATACTTCGAGTTATTGGAAGTGTCATTAAATATCATTCGAATTGTTGGATCTTTTGCCCGATCGCACACTGACACCCGGTTCGCTCGATATAAAATATTGCCAACGCCCTGCGGGAGCGAGGGGCACCGGACGCGAGGGGTGGAAACGGCATGGAATCAATCGGCACCTGGTACTGGTATGCGGGATTCGCGGCATTTGTCGTCGTGGCGATCGCCGTCGATCTGCTGGCGCTTGATTCGAAGGCGGGCGGCAAGGTTACCTTCAGGCAGGCATTTTCCTGGTCGATTGTCTGGATCGGACTCGCACTGGTTTTCAATGCCTTGCTGTGGGTCTACCTGGAGCGCAAATTCGGATCCGAAGTGGCCAATCGCAGCGCGACGGAATTCTTCACGGGTTACCTGCTGGAGAAGTCACTCGCGGTGGACAACCTTTTCGTATTCCTGATGTTGTTCACATTTTTCGGGGTTTCACCCTTTTTGCAGCGGCGCGTGCTCATCATCGGGGTCATCGGAGCGATCGTGCTTCGGGCCATCATGATCGTCATCGGCGCCTGGCTCATCGCTCAGTTCCACTGGGTGTTGTACCTGTTCGGCGTGATCCTGCTGGTGACGGGCGTGAAAATGATGATGTTCGCGGAAGTGGAGCCGGACATCAACAGCAATCCGATCCTGCGCTTCATGCGCAAACATATTCGCATCGCCGATGAGTATCACGGCGACAAATTTTCCATATTGAAAGACGGTGTCCGCTGGTACACGCCACTGTTCGCGGTGGTGGTGATGGTGGCCATCACGGATGTCATTTTCGCCGTGGACAGCATCCCCGCGATATTTGCGATCACGCTGGATCCGTTCATCGTACTGACCTCCAACGTGTTCGCGGTGCTCGGACTGCGGGCTCTGTATTTCATGCTTGCCGATCTCGCGGATCGCTTTCACCTCCTGAAGTACGGCATTGCTTTCATTCTGGTGTTCATTGGCATAAAAATGCTGTTGATCGACGTCTACAAGATCCCGGTCGGATTTGCGCTTTCAGTGGTGGGTATTGTGCTCGCGATCTCGATGGTCGCCAGCCTCTGGATCACCCGGCCGCCCAAGGCGATTCCCGGGCAGGGGCAATCATGAGGCGGGGGATACTGCGCAGATGGCTGCCCACCGAAGCAGAACTGCGCAACAACCGCGCGCTGCGCTGGCTGGGTCCTTTGCTTGACCGGCCCTGGCTGTGGCGATCGGACAGGCGCTCGCTGGCCGTCGGCCTTGCCATTGGCGTTTTTTTTGGATTATCCATTCCCTTCGCGCAAGGCCTGTTTGCCGGCGCTTCGGCGGTGCTGTTGCGAGCGAACCTGCCGATAGCGGTGCTGGCCACGTTCATTTCCAATCCATTCACAACGCCGGCGATTCTGGTGGGGGCCTACTTTACCGGTGCCTATGCGCTGGGTGAACCGGTTATGGAGATCTGGAATGCCGTCTCCAGCGGGGCTTGGCTGGAACTTTTCGCGGATATCGGCGAGCCCCTGCTCGTCGGGTTACTGCTGATCTCCTCGGTCAGTGCGGTTTTGGCCTACGCTGGTGTGCATGCATTCTGCCGGATCTCCGTCATCTTCCGGATGCGGCGCCGACGGTTGCGTCGACAGGCGGGCTGAGGGAGGCCATCATGGAAAGCCCTGGTCACCACCTTTGAGTGCGGGAAGTCGATGCTTCCTCCGGACAATGAACTGCTGGTAATTCAGCGGGGGCTGGCGCGACTGACCACCGTCACCGGTCATGAGGAACTGTTGCTTGGCGGCGACCATTTTGGTGCGAAGGCAATCTCGGGCAGCCCGCCCCCGGGAACCATGGTGCATTTGCTGGAGCGAAGCGCGGCAATGCACCTACCTCTGGGGGCTATCGAGAATTTGCCGATTATTCGATGGAAGTTGATTGAAACCCATCGACGGCCCTACCTTCAGGGATGACCCGCATGAACACATAGGGGGCGAGAGCCCCTGCCACTGCTAGGGAAACACTGAACAAGGGGGCTTACGCCGAATGGTACTTACTTAAGGAATCGCTGAATAAGTAGTCGCGCGAAGCAATGCTTGAACGCGATTTCGCTGAATCGGTGAAACGAATGAAATTTTCATCAACATTGGGGCCGTTTTGATGGGGATAGCAGGGCATT
>CAIUKQ010000500.1 GCA_903899705.1 uncultured beta proteobacterium | reverse complement strand
CAAACCTGGCCGGCCAAACCGGTCCGCATGATCTGTTCGGTCGCCGTGGGCACCGCGCCGGACCTCGTGCTGCGCATGGCCGCCGAGCGGCTATCCAAAAACACCGGAAAGCAGTTCTTCGTTGAAAACATCCTGGGCCGCGCGGGGCACATCGCGGCCCAGGCGGCCGCGCGGGCGGCGCCGGACGGGCACACCTTCTTCCTCGCCGGCCTGAGCATCCTGGTCACCGACCGCCACCTGTTCAAATCAGTGCCGTTCGACGTTGAGCGCGATTTCACGGTGTTTGCAAAACTCTACGACAGCGGCGCGCTCAGCATCGCCGTCAATCCGCAACTGCCCGCGAAGACCGTCGGCGAACTGATTGCCCTCGCGAAGGCGCAACCGGGCAAGCTGAGTTACGGGGTGGACGGAACGCTCAGCCCCATCATCGGAAACTATTTCACGAAGATCGCCGGCATCGAAATGGTTTCCATTCCCTACAAGGGGCCGGGGCAGATGCTGCAGGACGCCGCCGAGAACCGCACCCAGGCGGTGATCGTGTCGCTGCAGGGCATCGACACCTATCGCCGCTCGGGAAAGCTTCGCGTCATCGGCATCGGTTCGCAAAGGCGCTACCCCGGGCTCGAGGAAGTCGCCACCATCGGTGAAACCCTGCCGGGGTTTCGCGCGGGAGGCATCGGCATCATGGTGGCGCCGTCGGGCACGCCCGCCGACATCCTCGATCGCATGCGACGCGAAATCGACCCCATCGTGCGCGATGCCGAATACCAGAAGCGCCTGCTGCAGTTCGGTTTCATCGCCAGCGACGGCGGCACGCCGCAATCCATCGCCGAGATCATCCGCGGCGAACGCGAGTTGTGGGCGAAAATTGCATCGACCGTGGGCTTTCAGCCGCAATAGACGGGCATCCTGATCCGGCCGATTCATAACACAAGAGCATTAGCCTTTGAATCCGAAACCGGCCTCCTGCTCATCAGTCGCTGCAGCACGCCGCCTTGTGCCGCCGGGTTTCACATTCCTGAACATTTCTCGATAAATGGCTTGCCGTGCCGGAGCACTTCGCGCGAGCACGGCATACGCCGAGTGAGGCGTGAGCAGTTCATTCTCCTCGCCCAAAGCATTGCAACGGTGACTCGACCAGCGAAACTGCTCGGGCCGCGAGACCATGCGAGCGCGCACCGGATTGAGTTCGATGTAGCGCATGCAGGCGAGCACATAGCGATGGATGTGCACCGGCGTTGCATCGAAGCCTTCTTCCCACAACAAACCTTCGCGCTGCCAGAATTCGGCGACGTGCCTCGAATGGCGCTCTTGAAGTAGGCGCATCAGTGCAGCGGTGCCGCCCCTGACCGAAGGCGTGATCAGCAGATGCACATGATTGCCCATCAACGCATAGGCATGCACGCAAGAGGCCGTGTGATGGGCGTATTCCCCCAGCCACCGCAGATACGCGATGCGATCATCCGGACTGAAGAAACATTCGGCGTGCCCATGGCCGCGCTGGATCACGTGCAGCGTGTGACCGGGGATTTCCGCATGAAACGATGAGGGCATGCATCTCGACTCGTGGTTCGATGAAGCAGCAACGAACCGGACTGCGCGCCGGTTGACCTCGTTCCACGAAGTTTGGCTGCAGCGCCCTGAGCGGCATTTCCTTAGAATCGGATTTCTTTCATTTATCAGGCCGTAGCGGCAGTGCCGCAAGACCCATGAACATCATGAACCTTTACCGAACCCTCGCCCGCCCCGTCCTGTTTCAATGCGATCCGGAGTGGACGCATCACACCACCCTCCAATGGGGCGGCAAATTCGGCCGCACCGCGGTCGGGCGCGGCATCCTGCACGCACTCTATGAATTCGAGGACGAGCGCCTCGCAATCGAAGTGGCCGGGCTGAAATTTCCCAATCCGGTCTGCCTGCCGGGCGGGTTCGACAAGAGCGGTCACGCCGTAGAGGCCATCGCCGCGGTGGGCTATGGCTCGGTGGAAGTGGGCTCGGTGTCCGCCCTTCCCTCCGCCGGCAATCCGGTGCGACCGCGCCTGTTCCGCGTGCCGGATGATGAGGCGATGATGGTGTATTACGGCGTGCCCAACGACGGCGCACAGGTGGTGGCGCAGCGTCTGGAAAAGACAAGGCTGCCGGTGCCGTTGGGGATCAACATCGTCGAAACCAACACCGGCCGGGAAGTCACGGAAGATGCCCTCATTGATGAACTCACCGAAGCCCTGCGCATCCTGAAACCACGCGCCAATTTCATGACTGTAAACATGAACTGCCCGAACTCGGCCGGCGGTGTCAGCCCGCTGGACAAGCCCGCCGTACTGCGGCGCCTGCTGGAATCGTTTGCCGCTACCGGCCCCATGCCGCCGCTTTTCCTGAAGATCCGCCTCGTGCCCACGCCGGCCAACATCGACGCCGTGCTGGCCGTCACCGATGATTTCCCCTTCGTCAAAGGCTTCATGCCGAGCGTGGGCGCGAAAAAACCCTACGTGGGGATCAAAACGCCGCAGGCCGAGCTCGATCGCATGCCGGGCAGCCTGTCCGGGCCATTCGCCGGGCCCGCCGCGCTAGAGTGCATCCGCGCCTGGTATGCGCGCATCGACCGCAAGCGCTACGTGGTGGTGAGCGCGGGCGGCATCAACACGCCCGAGCGCGCCTACGAACGGGTGCGTGCCGGAGCATCACTCCTGCAGGTGTATGGCGCCATGATCTACAACGGTCCGGGTATCGTGCGGCATATCAAGCAGGGGCTGTGCGCCCTGCTCGAGCGCGACGGTTATGCCCATGTGGTCGATGCCGTGGGCGCGGAGGTTCGTGGCGAACCCATGCGCGGAAAATCGCCCGACGGCAAGGCGATCAACGGCGAAGCGCTCCCGGCCCATCGATAAAGCCGTTCTTTTATAAGGAAATACTGAACAAGGGGGCCTACGCCGAATGGTACTTACTTAAGGAATCGCTGAATAAGTAGTCGCGCGAAGCAATGCTTGAACGCGATTTCGCTGAATCGGTGAAACGAATGAAATTTTCATCAACATTGGGGCCGTTTTGATGGGGATAGCAGGGCATT
>CAIUKQ010000499.1 GCA_903899705.1 uncultured beta proteobacterium | reverse complement strand
CGGGCGGCGGCGCTCGCGGATCGCCTCGACAACTTCCTTGGAGACACCGGCACGCAATGCCTGGGGGGCATGCGCATACCATTCGAACTGCGCCGTCCAGTGCCTTGCCACCACGGCAATAGCGATTTCGGAGAGCCGCTTGGGAGCCGAGGTGGCGTCACGCAGCATCGTGCCGAATTTGGCGCCAATTTCGCACAGCGCGGGATTGCGCAGCAGCAGTCCCCACGGGCCGTTGACGGCGGGTCCGCCACCGCGCGTCCCTCCGATTTCATTGGCAAGGCGCAATTGGTGTTCGTTGAGTTCCTTGACTTCTAGCTTTCTGACACGGGCCATCATTCACTCCAGGGTTGTAATTGCATGCTGCTGGGAGACGGCGAATTTAGCTCAGATCGTGAATCCATGCGTTACCATCAGCTGCCTGGACCACCTCAAACAGGAAAGATTTTGAACGAGGCCTATCCGGATACCAGCCCCGAGTTCTATAGCATCGGCCAGCCCCTGCGCCGCCGGGAGGATCTGCGCCTGCTCACCGGACGCGGCCAGTTCAGTGATGACTTCAGCCTTCCGGGACAGGCCCACGCTGCCATAGTTCGTTCGCCCTATCCGCATGCGCGCATCGTATCCATTGATTCTTCAGCGGCAATGAACATGCCGGGCGTTCTGGGGATTTACACGGGCAATGATTGCGCGGCGGACGGCCTGAGACCCATCCCGCACAGCCCGGTGCCTACGACAAAGTACGACATGAAGCTTACCGCGCCCGGCGGTGGCAGGGTGTTCGAAGGCCCGCATGTGTTGCTGCCGGCAGACAAGGCGCGCCACGTGGGTGAAGCAGTTGCCATGGTGGTCGCACGCACGCGCGAGCAGGCGCAGGACGCCGCGGAAGCGGTGCTGGTTCAATACGATGAACTGAAATGGATCACGGGGACTCAGGCGGCATTCGAGGCGCGTGGCAAATCATCATCGGCACCCGTCTGGGATGAGGTGCCGGACAACGTGCTGGTGACCAGCAGCTTTGGCGACGCCGCCGCCACCGACGCCGCGTTCGCCCTCGCCGCTCATGTGGTGAAGATGGATTTCGACATCGGTCGCGTCACCGCCTGCACCATGGAACCGCGTGCGGCGCTGGGTCATTACGATGCGGCCACCGGACGCTATACGCTGTACGCCGGCAGCGGCGGGGCCGTGCGGCAGAAAAGCGAACTCGCCTCGGTGCTGGGAGTGGATGCAAAACGCGTTCGCGTGCTGTCGCTCGATGTCGGCGGCAATTTCGGCGCGCGCAACCGCGTCTATGTGGAATTCGGGCTGGTGCTGTGGGCCTCGGAAAAACTTGGCGTGCCGGTGAAATTCACCGCCATGCGTTCCGAATCGTTCGTCTCCGATTATCAGGGACGCGACCTGTTTTCCCGTGTCGAACTGGCGCTCGACAGGAATGGACGGTTCCTCGCGCTGCGATCCACCAACGTATCGAACGTCGGCGCGCGATGTGCGTCGTTGTCGCCATTGAGCAAGGGCGCGGGACTGATCACCGGTTCCTACGACATTCCGGCCGCCAGTCTGACCGGCGTTGCCGTGTTTACCAACACGGCTCCCACCACCCCCTACCGAAGCTCCGGCCGGCCGGAAGTCACCTATGCCATCGAACGGCTGGTCGACACCGCCGCCGATCAATTGCGCATCGACCGCATCGAATTGCGTAGAAGGAATCTGGTCACGCCATCCGCAATGCCCTACCTCAATGCGGTGGGCATGCGCTACGACAGCGGCACGTATGAAGCCAACATGAACCTGTCGATGAAACTTGCCGGTTGGGACGGATTTTCTACGCGTCGCGCGGCGGCGGCCGCGCGCGGGCGACTGCTGGGTCTGGGCATGGCCAACTACGTGGAATCCTCGATCGGCTCGCCGAAGGAACGCGCCGAAGTGGCCATCGGCGCGAACGGCCGCGTGCGCGTGGTCATCGGCACGCAGCCCAGCGGCCAGGGGCATGAAACCAGTTTCGCGCAGGCCATCGCCACGCTGCTGTGCATTCCCGCGGAAACAATCGATGTGGTGATGGGTGACACCGACATTGTCAGCGCCGGTGGCGGCTCGCATTCGGGACGTTCGATGCGGCATGCGGCAACGGTGTTCACGCTCGCCGCGAAGCAGCTGATCGAAAACGGCAAGCGCATCGCAGGCTGGATGATGGAAGCCGATGCATCGGCCGTGACCTTCGCGAATGGCCGATTCGCGACGCCGTCCTCACAGCGATCCTTCAACTTCCTCGAACTTGCGGCCGAAGCGGCGCGCGGCATCGTGCCTGCGGCGCTGAAGGATGGCCTGTCGGTTGTCACCGACAACGAAATGCACGACCCGGTCTTTCCCAATGGCTGCGCCATCTGCGAAGTGGAGATTGATCCCGACAGCGGCGCGGTGGACATCGTCCGCTACACGGCCGTGGATGATGTGGGCCGCTGCATCAATCCGATGATCGTGCACGGACAGACGCACGGCGGACTCGCGCAGGGCGTGGGCCAGGCCATGAGCGAGCTGTGCAGCATCGATGCGAATTCCGGACAACCGAACGCCGGATCCTTCATGGACTACTGCATTCCGCGCGCCGACACCCTGCCCCACCTCACCACCGAAATCGTTGAAGTGCTCTCGCCCACCAATCCCATGGGAATCAAAGCGGGCGGCGAAGGGGGCACGACGCCGGCGCCTGCTGTGATGATCAATGCCATCATGAATGCCTTGATACCACTCGGCGTTCGAGACATCACCATGCCGGCGACCCCGCAGAACATCTGGCGGGCGATCCAGGTAGCCAGCTTGAGGAAACATAAATAATGTTTATTAATCAAATACTTAATAAATTTACACGCGCGTCCTGCTTCGCCGCGTTATGTCTGGGCGCGGCGCTCTCCTGTACCGCGCAGAACTATCCAAAAGGCGCAGTGAAATGGGTCGTTCCCTTCCCGGCCGGCGGTGGCGTGGACACGGCCGGGCGCATCCTCGCGCAAAGCCTGTCGCAAACGCTGGGCCAGCCATTTGTCGTCGAGAACCGCGGCGGCGCCAACGGCAATATCGGCACCGAGGTCGTGGCGCATGCGCCCAATGATGGCTATACGCTGCTCTTCACCGGTGCCGGCCTGGTCACCAATCCCAGCCTGTACAAAAAAGTGCCCTACGATGCCATCAAGGATTTCGCACCCGTCAGCCTCATGGCGCTGGGCCCGAATGTGCTGGTGGCGCATCCCTCGTTCAATGTGAAGTCGGTGCAGGATCTGATTGCCGCGGCCAGGGCAAAACCCGACACCATCGGCTTTGCGGGTTCCGGCAACGGGAGCACGCCGCATCTTGCGGGAGAACTCTTTAACCTGATGGCCAATGTGAAAATGGTGCATGTGCCCTACAGCGGATCGGGCCCGGCCATGATCGGACTGCTTGGAGCCCAGGTACCCATCATGTTCCTGCCGGTGATCAATGCCGGCCCGCATATTGCGGCTGGCCGGTTGCGCGGCATTGCGGTAACGAGCAAGGACAGACTCGCGGCTTTGCCCGACCTTCCAACGATTTCAGAATCCGGCCTTGCTGGTTATGAATCCAGCCAGTGGTATGGCGTGCTCGCGCCGGCGGGAACGCCAACAGACATCCTCGGCCAGCTGAACGCCGTCATCGACCGCATCATGCAAAGCGCCGACATGAAAGGCCGCATGGCCAAGGACGGACTCGTGCCCATCGGCGGCGGACGTGAACAGTTCGCAAACCACATCCGCATTGAAATTGACAAATGGGCCCGGGTCATCAAGGCCTCCGGCGCCACGGTGGATTGAATCCCCCGGTGTTAAAACGCGGGACTTGAAATCCTGAATTTCACCCTCATATACTGAGGTCACGGCGGGGTGGCAGAGTGCTATGCCGTGGCCTGCAAAGCTACGTACGGTGGTTAAATTCCATCCCCCGCCTCCACAGACAATCAAAGCCCCAAGAGCCACGTGTTCATGGCAATCTTTTCGGAGGCCTTCACAGTGCCGGTTGTCAGGCTGCATGCTATGCAGTCGCGGGGAACTGTGAAACGGCGCGAACACGAGATGCCACGTCTTGCGCAACAGTCACGCTGTCGGCAATGCATGTCAGGTGTCCCATCTTGCGCCCGGGCCTCGGCGTGCTCTTGCCGTAAAGATGGAGGCGGACATTCGGAGTGGCAAGCAGTTCCTTCCAGCACGGCTCGCCATTGGCCCAAAGCTGCCCGAGCAGATTGGCCATTGCCACACCGTGTTGCGGCGCCACCAACCCGGGATCTCCCAGCGGCAGACCGGCCAGCGTGCGCACCTGCTGCTCGAACTGCGAGGTGTGGCAGGCATCGAGGGTAAAGTGGCCGCTGTTGTGGGGCCGCGGGGCGATCTCATTGACCAGCAGGCGGCCATCGACGGTGAGAAAGAATTCGACGCACAGCACGCCGCAGTAGTCGAGCAGTGTCGCGAGTCGCAGCGATTCGGCAACCGCCCGTTTGATGATGTCCTGCGGCAATGGCGCCGGCACGACGCTCAGATCGAGGATGCCCGATACGTGGTGGTTGAGCGGAACCGGGTGGACCGCCGTATCACCGTCAGCCGTGCGGGCAACGATGACTGACAACTCGGCGGCCAGATCAACACACCTCTCGAGAATGCCGGGGCCGTCCAGTTGCTGCGCCGCACTCAGAAGTTCCTCTCTCGAACCAACGGCGTGCTGCCCCTTCCCGTCATAGCCGAAGCGACTTGCCTTGAGCAAACCCGGTAGCAGGGCATCAATACCTCGGGAACCGGCGTCGGATGGCACCTCAATCACCTGATAAGGGGCTGTGGCAAAGCCATTGGCGGTGAGGAAGTTCTTTTCGCGTGCGCGGTCCTGTGTGATGTACAGCGCCTGCGCTCCGGGCGCGACCGGCATGCAGGTGGCAAAATATTTCAGGGCCTCGACAGGCACGGATTCAGTTTCAACGGTCATCGCCTGGCATTCTCCGGCGAGCGACTGCCAGGCTTTGGCATCATCGAGCGCCGCGCAGATGTGGATGTTCGCCACGCCGGCGGCGGGACAGTCGCGGTCCGGGTCAAGCACTGCGACGCGGTATCCGAGGCGGTGCGCGGCCAT
>CAIUKQ010000498.1 GCA_903899705.1 uncultured beta proteobacterium | reverse complement strand
TGACCCTGCAGGCCAATCAGGTGGCGGCCGGCCTGTCTCTCACGATTTTGGGCACCGGCGCCTCCGCATTTCTGGGACGCGGGTATGTCGGCTTTCGCGCGCCACAGACTTTCGATGATCTGCCGATACCTTTTCTCTCCGAACTCCCGCTGGTGGGGCAGGCGTTGTTTGCCATGAACCTTCTGGGCTATCTGAGCGTCGTACTGTTATGCGCCTCCGGCTGGTTTCTTTACCGCACACGGGCCGGATTGATTCTGCGTTCGATCGGCGAGTCGCCTGTCGTGGCCCGCTCACTGGGCCTGCCGGTGACGCGGGTGCGCTACCTCGCGGTGATGTTCGGCGGCGCCATGTCGGGTCTCGCCGGCTGTTATTACGCGGTGGCCCAGTTCAAGATGTGGCAGGAGGGGCTGACCTCCGGCAATGGCTGGATTGCGCTGGCACTGGTGGTATTCGCCACCTGGCGGCCCACACGTCTCGCGCTCGGCGCGCTGCTGTTTGGCGGCGTTTCCGCGCTGGGCTGGTATCTGCAGGCGGTTGGCGTGCATGTGTCAACCTTCGCGCTCGGAAGCCTTCCCTACCTTGCAACCATCATCGTGCTGGTGGTGATATCGGCCGATCAGCAGGTGATCCGACGGCATGCGCCTGCATCGCTGGGGCAGCCCTTTTACGATGATCAATGAGTATTTATGTATTTGAATAATAAGTAATTTTTATCATTTCAACCCGAAGGAGCAATGGCATGAAAACTTTGAAATCAACGGTGGTCTGGATGGCGGCAAGCCTGTTTGCCACAACGGGCGCGGGTGCGGCGGATCCGCTGAAAATGGCTTTCGTCTATGTGGGCCCGGTGGGCGATGGCGGCTGGACCTTTGCGCATGATCTCGGGCGCAAGGAAGCGGTCAAAAAGCTGGGCAACAAGATCGACACCAGCATCGTGGAAAGTGTTCCCGAAGGCGCCGATTCGGAACGCGTCATTCGTGACCTCGCTTCAAAGGGCAACAAGATCATTTTCACAACTTCCTTTGGTTACATGGAACCGACGCTCAAGGTCGCGAAATCCTTTCCCAAGGTGGATTTCTATCATGCGACCGGATTCAAATCGGCCTCCAATGTCACCATCTACAACTGCCGCATGTATGAGCCGGCCTATCTCGCCGGCGTGATTGCGGGGCACATGTCGAAAAAGAATGTGCTTGGCTTTGTCGCCTCGTTCCCGATTCCCGAGGTGGTTCGCAATATCAACGCCTATACGATGGGCGCGCGCTCGGTGAATCCGAAAATAACGACCAAGGTCGTCTGGGTGAACACCTGGTATGACCCGAGCAAGGAACGCCAGGCCGCCGAAACCCTCATCGGACAGGGCGCCGATGTGCTGCTGCAGAACACGGACTCCTCCGCTGTGCTCCAGACCGCTCAGGACAAGGGGGTCTATGCCTTCGGCTGGGATTCCGACATGACCGCTTACGCGCCCAAGGCGCACCTCGCCTCGGCGATCGAGACCTGGGGCGGCTATTACACCAAGGTGGCCGAAGCGGCTCTCGCCGGCAAACCGGTCAAGGCCACGGTTTGGGGCGGCATCAAGGACGGCATGAACGAGCTTGTCAGCATCAGCGGCATGGTCCCCGATCCTGCCAAAAAACTTGTTGCGGAAAAGCGCGCCGGCATCGTCTCCGGAAAGTTCAGCGTGTTCGCAGGCCCCATCAAGGCGCAGGACGGCTCCATCAAGGTGGCGGCCGGCAAGACGCTGACCGACAAGGAAATCGACAGCATCAACTGGTATGTCGAGGGTGTGGAAGGAAAACTCCCGGGCAAATGAGTTGACTAAACCCTGGGGGGCTGCGGCCCTCCAGGGCCTGACCAGGAGGAGGTACGAAGGTGGCCATAACCAGTCTTGAAGCATTCGTGCGGGCATTGCCCAAGGCCGAATTGCATCTGCATATTGAAGGTTCGCTGGAACCCGAGATGGTTTTTTATTTGGCGAAAAAGCACGGCATTCGTCTGAAGTACGCCAGTGTCGACGAGTTGCGCGCCGCCTACAATTTTCACGACCTGCAGTCGTTTCTCGACATCTACTATGCCGGTGCCGACGTGTTGCGAGACGAGGAGGATTTTTACCTGATGACCCGAGCCTACCTGCGCCGGGCGCAGGCCGACGGCGTGGTGCATGCGGAGATTTTCTTTGATCCGCAGACCCATACGGATCGCGGCATTCCGATGTCGACGGTCATCAATGGTATCGACACGGCCCTGCTGGAGGCGGAGAGGCAGCACTGTCTGACTTCGAAGCTCATTCTCTGTTTTCTCCGTCACCTCAGTGAAGAGGCGGCGTTCAAGACCTACGAAGAGGCGCTGCCTTTCCGTAATCGCATTGCCGCTGTCGGACTTGATTCATCGGAAGCGGGACATCCTCCCGAAAAATTCGCGCGCGTATTCGCGCGGGCCCTTGCGGATGGCCTGCTAACCGTTGCCCACGCGGGCGAGGAGGGGCCGCCTGCTTACATCCGGACGGCACTGGATGTCTTGAAGGTGTCCCGGATCGACCACGGCGTGCGCTGCGATGAGGATGCGCAACTCGTCGCGCGCCTGGTCGAGCAGAAAATGCCCCTGACCGTGTGCCCGTTGTCCAATGTCCGCCTCAAGGTATTCGACCGCATGGAGGACCACAATCTGAAGGCGCTGCTGGAACGCGGTGTGCGGGTCACGGTCAACTCGGATGACCCGGCTTACTTCGGCGGCTATATTCTGGAAAACTATCTGGCCGCCGCCCATTCGCTGGACCTTTCGAACGCGCAGTTGGTGCAGCTTGCGCGAAATTCCATCGAGGCGTCGTTCCTCGATATTCCCGCCAAACAGGCCTGGCAGCAGCGTATCGACGAGGTTGCGGTCACCGCATGACACCCGGACCATGAACGACAGAGTGCTTCTCGATGACTGGCATCCGGTTGCCGCTTCAGCGGGGCTGACGCAGGGGCACATCCTCCCGGCTACACTGCTCGGCCTGGATTTGGCCCTTTGGCGCGATGCCGGCGGGCAGGCGCATGCCTGGGAGGATCGCTGCCCGCATCGAGGAACCCGCTTTACGATCGGGCGCATCGTTGATGACCGCATGACGTGCGCGTATCACGGATGGCAGTTCGCAAAGGACGGTCGGTGCGATTTTGTACCCTCCACACCGGATACGATGCCGCCCGCCAGGGCGCTGGTCTCTACATTTTCGGTCACGGAACGCCATGGCCTCATCTGGGTTTGCACGGGCAATCCAGAGGGCGATGTGTTGCCATTTCCGGAATGCGAAGATTCACGGCTTCGAAAGGTGATCTGCGGTCCCTATGTGGTCGAATCCAGCGGCCCGCGCATTGTCGAAAATTTTCTCGACATGGCGCACTTTGCCTTTGTCCATCCCGGCATTCTTGGGGATCATGCGCATGCCGGGGTCCGGGATTGCAATGTCGGGCCCTTTGATGACCGCACGGGTGTCAAGGGCGTGCTGGCCACGGCGTGCTTTGCCTGGCAGCCGCAAACCAACAGCCTCTCGCATGGCGGCAGCGACGTGGAGTACACCTACCGAGTGGTCCGGCCACTGACGGCCATATTGACCAAGCTGCCCGCGGCGCAAAAGGATTTCCGTGAAGCCATCAGCCTGCATGTGCAGCCGGTGGGGGAGGAGACAAGCCGTGTATGGATCATTCTGGCCATGACGAATTTTGTCCAGACGGACGAGGAGCTACGCGCGTTTCAGGACAACATTTTTCTGCAGGACAAACCGATTCTGGAGAGCCAGGTGCCGCGGCGCCTGCCCATTGCTCCCGGCATGGAGGTGCCGGTGCGAAGCGATCGTATGTCGCTGGCTTACCGGAGCTACTTGCTGGAGCGCGGCCTGACCTACGGAGTGGTGGTCAAATGATTCGGGATGATTGCGGAGGCAGTGCGCCGTGCAAAGCAGGGCGCCAAGCGTCATGAGCTACGGAACGCCAGCAGGTATGCGCGCGTTTCGCGGTGAAATCCTGGATTTTCGTGGTGATCCGCGCCGGGATCCTGACGCGCTGCGCCATTTGCAGGATGGCATCCTGCTGGTGTCCGAGGGCAAAGTTTCCGGCGTGAAGCCGGCGGCGGAAGGAATTGAGTCCCTGCCGCCGGACACCATCGTTGAAGATCATCGCGGCCGGCTGATCATGCCGGGCTTCATTGATGCCCACATCCATTATCCGCAGACCGATGTGATCGCAAGCCACGGAAGGCAATTGCTGGACTGGCTCAATGACTACACCTTTCCCGCCGAAGCGGCGTTTGGCGACGCCGCAAACGGCGGCGAAGCAGCGGGTTTCTTTCTGGATGAATTGCTTCGCAACGGGACCACCACGGCCGCGGTATTCGCGACGGTACATCCGGAGTCCGTGGACGCGTTCTTCGGTGCCGCATCCGCGCGAGGACTGCGAATGATCTCGGGCAAGGTGATGATGGACCGCAACTGCCCGGAGTTTCTGCGTGACACGGCTGCTTCGTCCTATGAGGATTCCGCAGCCCTGATCGAACGCTGGCACGGCAAGGGGCGGCTGGGTTATGCGGTGACGCCGCGCTTTGCGGTGAGTTCCAGCGAAGAACAATTGCGGCTGGCGGGCCGCCTGTTGGATGAGCATCCGGGCGTGTTCATGCAGACGCATATTGCCGAGAACCGCGACGAGATCCGCTGGGTGGCGGAACTGTTTCCGTGGAGCAAAAGCTATCTGGACGTCTATGACCGGTATGGCCTTGTGCGCAAAGGGGCGCTCTACGGGCATTGCATCCACTATGACGACGCGGACTGGAAACGCATGTCCGCGAGCGGAGCCGTCGCTGTGCACTGCCCGACCTCCAATTTGTTCCTGGGCAGCGGCCTTTTCGATTACGACCGCGCGCACGATGCAGGAGCGCCGGTGGCGCTTGCGACGGATGTGGGGGGCGGAACCTCATTCAGCATGCTGCGCACCATGCATGAGGCGTACAAGGTTGCCCAGATGGGCGGCCGGAAGATGGACAGCCTGGATGCTTTTTATCTTGCGACACTCGGCGGCGCTAAAACCCTGGGGATTGACCATCTGATCGGCAGCTTTGAGACCGGCCGCGAGGCGGATTTTATCGTGCTCGATATGGGCGCAACTGCGCTGCTCAAGCGGCGCAGCAACCTTGCCCGGACCATCGGGGAGAAGCTGTTTGTCTTGATGATGCTGGGGGATGACCGCGCTGTGGCGGCAACCTATATTCAGGGTGTCCGGGCCGGAATTGCGAAATGAAAGGAATCGGATGTCGCTGCTGGTGAAGAGGGCGCGGGCGCTGGTCACGATGGATCCGTTGCGCCGCGAGATCCGGGACGGCAGTGTGCTGGTAAAGGGAAATGTCATCGAATGCACCGGCACGGACGCCGAAGTTGCCGAATGGATAGCCGCCGCGCCCGCTGAACGCACACCGCAAACAGTCATCGACGCCGGTGGTTGCGTGGTTCTGCCCGGACTGATCAATGGCCATCATCACATGTTCCAGACGCTTACCCGTGCCATCGGAACCGGCGGTGGATTGGCGCTGTTCGACTGGCTGAAACTGCTTTATCCGGTGTGGGCCGGTGTGGATGCTGAATCGATCTACGTCAGCGCCAAAGTGGCTTTGTGCGAGTTGCTGCTGTCGGGAGCAACCACAGTTGCAGACCACCTTTACCTGTTTCCCAATGGCGCAAGACTCGATGATGAGATCCGCGCGGCACAGGAGTTGGGCGTGCGCTTTCATCCCACCCGCGGATCGATGAGCGTGGGGCAGAGCGAAGGCGGCCTGCCGCCGGATTCCGTGGTTGAACGAGAAGAAGACATCCTTCGCGACAGCCAGCGTCTGATCGAGGCGTTTCACGACAGTGCACCGTATTCAATGCTGCGCATCGGTCTCGCACCCTGTTCGCCGTTCAGCGTCAGTGATTCCCTGATGCGGGAGACGGCGCGCCTTGCCCGAGGTTACAAGGCGGTCGGTCTTCACACCCACCTCGCCGAGACGCTGGATGAAGAGCGCTATTGCCTCGAGAGGTACGGCAGGCGGCCGCTCGAATATGCGGAAGACCTCGGATGGGTGGGCCCGGACGTGTGGTACGCGCACATGGTGCATCCATCCGCGATGGAGATCGGCATGATGGCGAGGCACGGTTGCGGGGCCTGCCATTGCCCCAGCAGCAACATGATTCTTGCATCGGGCATCGCGCCGGTCCGTGAAATGGTCGATCAGGGAGTGCGGCTGGGCCTGGGTGTCGATGGGTCAGCCAGCAATGACGGGAACCACATGCTGGGTGAAGCGCGGCAGGCGATGCTGCTCGCGCGGGTGGGCTGGCCCGGATTCGAGTCACGCGCCGATCGCTTTTCCGCCCGCGAGGCCCTGCAACTGGGAACCCTGGGCGGCGCGGCAATGCTCGCGCGCGATGACATCGGCAGCTTGGAACCCGGCAAGGCCGCGGACCTTGTCGCATTCCGTGTCGATGGCCTGGAACACGCCGGCGCGCAGGGCGATCCGGTTGCCGCGCTGATGACCTGTGCGCCTGGCCGGGCGTGGCTTTCGGTGATCAACGGGAAGATTGTTGTTGATAGAGGCGAGTTAGTCGGCGTCGATATGGGTGCGCTGGTCGCCCGCCACAATGCGCTCAGCGCGAGGTTGCTGGCGCGAGCGGGGCTCGCCTGAGTGGCCTTCGAAGCGTCTGATCATTGAAATATAACCAATTGATTATTATGGTTAATATGACCTTTTCTTGACGCGTTAGCTTGGCCCCGTCACCCTCGGCCATGGCGGCGGAATCTCAAGTGGCCGAATGCAGCGCGTTGCTCAATTGCTCGCAGGTCGCCGTCCACCCGACGATGCCTCCCTGTGCGCGGATCATGTCGATGGCGGACTTCTTGAATTCCGGAAAGTAGCTTTCGGTGGCGTCTTCGATGAGGAGGCAGTCATATCCGCGGTCATTGGCCTCGCGCATGGTGGTCTGAACGCACACTTCAGTGGTGACACCCGCAAAGAGCAGGTGAGTGATGCCGCGCAGGCGCAGGATTTCGCCCAGCGCCGTTGCATAGAACGCGCCCTTGCCGGGTTTGTCGATGACGATTTCTCCCGGCAGTGGCGCAAGTGCAGGAACGATGTCGTTGCCGGGTTCTCCGGCGACAAGGACGCGTCCCATCGGGCCCGGATCGCCGATGCGCAAGCTCGGATTGCCGCGGTTGAGTTTTGCCGGAGGACAGTCGGAAAGATCCGGGCGGTGCGCCTCCCGGGTGTGGATCACCATGATTCCGGCGGCGCGGCAAAGGTCGAGCAGCCTGCGTGTGGTCGGGATGATGGCGGTGAGCAGGCCCACGTCATTGCCCAGCGATGCGCCGAAGCCGCCGGGTTCGACGAAGTCGCGCTGCATGTCGATGACGATGAGCGCCGTTTTCTCAGGCGCGAACTCGTAGGGGAAGGGCAGGGCGGCGGAGACTTTCATATCAGGCGTGCACGGCCGCAATTGCCGCGCCTTTCACGTCGGTTGCGTCATGCCCTGCCATGCAGGGGCCAATGACGGCGATGTCCGCCGCCGCGGTGACGGTTTCGTGCACGATGCGGCCGTCGAAGATCACCACCATGCGGTCCGAGAGTTCCAGCAGTTCGTCGAGGTCTTCGCTGACGAGGAGTACGGCGGCACCGGCGTTGCGGGCAGCGAGAATTCGGTCATGGATCTCCGCGACCGCGGCGAAATCGAGGCCGAACACGGGATTGGCGACCACGAGCACCGATACCGTTTCAGATAGTTCGCGCGCCAGTACGGCTCGCTGCACATTGCCACCCGAAAGGGTGCCGATCGGCGCACCCGCGCCCTGCGTACTCGGCAATCCACTTGTCGGCCTGTTTCACCATGGCCTTGGAATTCAGCCAGAAGCCCGATGCGATGGGTGACTGATCGAAATTGCGGAATGCCATGTTCTCGGCAACGCTCATGCCCGGCACGCAGGCATTGCGCAGCGGCTCTTCAGGGAGGCTGAAGGCGCGGTAGTGATGTATTTCTCCGCGGGTCGCGTGATAAGGCTTGCCGCCCACGAGGATTTCGCCGGACACCGCTTTGCGCTGTCCGATCAGCGCTTCGACGAGTTCGCGCTGGCCGTTGCCCGAAACACCGGCGATCCCCACAATTTCGCCGGGGCGGATATCGAGACTGAAATGCTCCACCGCGGGGCGGCCGCTGTCGTTCTCCACCACCAGATTTTTGATCGACAGGCGCGGCACTTGCGTGGCTGCGCCGCCGGTCTTGCTGCCGTTGGCCTGCGGAATCTCCCGTGATCCCACCATCATCTCGGCCATCTGCGTCGGATTAAGCTCGGCAACTTTGCCTTCTCCGGCGTACTTGCCACGACGCAGCACCGACACGGCATCCGCAAACGCCATCACTTCCCGGAATTTGTGGGTGATCATGAGCACGGTCACCTTGTTGGCGCGCGTGAGCGACTTCACCATGCCCAGCACCTCGTCGGCCTCGGTCGGGGTGAGCACCGAAGTCGGTTCGTCCAGAATCATGAATCGTCGTTCGAGGTAAAGCTGCTTCAGAATCTCTACTTTCTGTTTTTCCCCGGCTGCGAGGCGTGATACGGGCTCGTCCAGCGGCACCTTGAAGGGGACGGTGTCCATGAAGGCTTTGAGGCGATCCATCTCCTCACCCCAGCGAACCACCGCGGGAACATCATTGCGCGACATGACGAGATTTTCCGCCACGGTCATGCTGGGCACCAGCGTGAAGTGCTGGTACACCATGCCGATGCCCAGTGCGTGGGAATCGTGCGGCGAGCGGATGTCACGCTCATGCCCGTTGACCTGAATCTGTCCCTCGTCGGGCGAGTAGAAACCGACCAGGCATTTCACCAGCGTGCTCTTGCCCGCACCGTTTTCGCCCAACAGCGCATGGAAGGATCCGGCCTCGACCTTCATGGACACATTGTCGAGGGCGGCGAAACTGCCAAAGCGCTTGGTCATACCGCTCATCTGGATTTCCAGCGCGTGCTCCGGGAGCGGTTCGTGCTCGGGCTTGAGCCGCATCATCGCGTCATCGGCCATCAGTTCACTCCGGAAATTGTTTTCAACAGCGCGCCCGAAGCCGAAACTGCCCCAAACACGCCGCCCTGCATGGTCACCATCTTGAGTGCGGCCAGGTGATTGCCATGGTCGGTAGCCGCCGTGCAGTCGCCCAGGATCACGCACTCGAAGCCCATGTCGTTGGCATCGCGCATGGTGGTGTGCACGCAGACGTCGGTGGTGATGCCTGTGAGAATCAGATTGCGTATCCCGCGCTGGCGAAGGATCATTTCCAGATCGGTGGCATAGAACGAGCCCTTGCCGGGCTTGTCGATGATGACCTCACCGGGCAACGGCGCCAGCTCGGGAATGATTTCCCAACCCGGTTCGCCACGAACCAGTATTCTGCCGCACGGCCCGGCGTCGCCGATGCCCACGCCATTGGTGCCGATCTGCCGCGAACGCCAGCGCTTGTTCGCCGGCAAGTCGGAAAGATCCGGCCGGTGGCCTTCGCGGGTGTGGATGATGTGGAAATTCCTGGCACGCATCGCGGCGAACAATGTTTTGAGCGGCTGGATGGGCCTGCGCGTCAGGCCGATGTCGTAGCCCATCTTGTCGACGTAACCGCCAACGCCGCAGAAATCGGTCTGCATGTCGATGACAATGAGCGCGGTGTTGGCCGGACGCAGGTCTCCGTCAAAGGGCCACGGGTAGGGATCCGCATCGACGTAGAGCAGTTCAGCCATATTTCTTTTCCGGTTCAGCGGGCTTTGGTTGGTAGGTGCGGTCCGGTTTCGGAAAGCCGCAGACGGTGCCGTCGGTCACTTTGACGGTGTCTTCCCATGGCAGGCAATATTGGCCTGCGACCATGTCCTGCATGTAGGTATAGGGGCAGTCACGGGCGCCGCCTTTCACCGCCACATAGGCGCGGTGGCCTAACTGGTAGATGTTGTTCTCCACGCCCCATTGGGCGCGTGCTTCGCGCACCAGGTCGGGGCGCACTTCGCAGGTGATGATTTCGTCGGGACGATGGCTGCCTTCGGCCATCACCGTGCCGTCGAAATTCACGAACATGCCTTCGCCCATGGAGTCGAAGGATCCGTCGGTTCCGCACATGCACACGCTCGCGGTCACCATGAGATTGCAAAAAGCATTGGCCTGATTGGTGATTTTCCAGGTGTGGCGGATGGGCGCGGTGTAACCCGCGGTGCGGATCATGATTTCCGCACCCTTGTAGGCGGCTTCCCGCGCCATCTCCGGGAACATGCCGTCGTGGCAGATGATCAGCGCAATCTTCGATCCATTGGGACCTTCGCAGACGGGGATGCCCAGATCGCCGGGGTCCCAGGGCTCGACCGGCACCCAAGGGTGCAGCTTGCGGTAGTAAAGCCGCAATTCGCCCTTGTCATCGAGGATGAAGCCGACGTTGTAGGGGTAGCCGTCAGGGTTGTGCTCCATGATGGAGAAGCATCCCCAGATGTGGTTGTCGACGCAGGCCTTGCGGAACGCAGCAACCTCCGGGCCGTCCATGCGGCACATGATGTCGGAATTGGTGTCCATGGAAAGGCCGTGAAGGGCGTATTCGGGGAACACGACCAGGTCCATGGTGGGCAGGTTCCGCCGTGCCTTGCCGACCATGGTGCAGATCTTTTCTGTCTGCGCGGCCAGGTCGGCGGGTGTTTTCACAACCGGCAGTTGCAGTTGCACCATGCCGATGACCACGCCATTGGGCGATTTGTTCAGTCCGCCAAGTCCGCTCATGGGTGCTCAATCCTTTTATTGAAGGTGCGCAACAGGGGTGTCATCGCACGATACTCAGCTCGCCAGGTGCTCCGGCCAGCGTGCGTCGCGTGGAGCAGGTCGCGATCATGATTGCCAGGGTCAACACGTACGGCGCCGCGTTATACAGGTAGTAACCGGAAGTGATTCCCACGGACTGTAGGGCCGGCCCAAGCGAACCTGCGCCGCCGAACAGCAGCGCGGCGTAAAAGCAGTACACCGGATTCCATCGCGAGAAGATCACTAGCGCCACCGCCATGAGGCCCTGGCCACTCGACAGTCCCTCGCTCCAGCTGCCCGGGTAGTACAGGGACAGGAACGATCCCCCGATACCGGAGAGGAAACCGCCCGCCGCGGTGGCCAGCGTGCGCACGAGATTGACCCTGTAGCCCATGGCCCTGGCGGCGTCGGAACTGTCGCCCACCATGCGCACCACCAGGCCCCATCGTGTGTTCTTGAATGCCCAGGCCAGCAGGAAGGCGAGGGCGATGCCTATGAGGAACAGCGGACTGACCTGCAAAGCCGCCTGTATTTGCGGTGAACTGCTCCACGCACCGAAGGAAATGGAAGGCAGGTTGGGCGCCGTCGGTTGCACATAAGGTTTCCCCAGAAAAAAAGCCAAACCGGTGCCAAACAGCATCAGGCCGATGCCGACGGCGATATCGTTGACCTTGGGCAGGTTGCAGATCAGGCCGTGAATCAGGCCGAGCAACAGGCCGGCGAATCCTGCGGCCAGCACGCCCAGCCATGGATTGCCGGTGACAAAGGAGATGGCGTAGCCCGTCATGGCGCCGGTAACCAGTATTCCTTCCAGGCCGAGGTTGATTCGACCGCTTTTTTCCGTGATGCACTCGCCCAGGCTCACGAAGAGAAAAGGCGTGCTGACGCGCAGGGCGCCGCCCAGAACACCGATCGGCACTCCCCACCATCCGAGTTCGGTTCCGTCCATCTAGGCGCCTTTGGGTTTGAATATACGGAATCGCCCGTAAAGCGTTTCGCTGGCGAGAATCAGCAGAAAGGCGAGGCCCTGAAGGACGAGTACCGTTGCATCCGGGAGATCCAGGCGCCGTTGCAGCATGCCGCCGCTGGCAGAGATTCCACCGAGAAGAATGGCCACGGGAATGATCGCGACAGGATTCTGGCGCGCGATAAAGGCCACCAGGATTCCGGCGTAGCCGTAGCCGGCCATCAGGGATGCGTTGGCGGTGCCATGCACGGCGGCAACTTCCACCATGCCGGCGAGGCCCGATGCGGCACCTCCTAGAAAGCAGGCGGCGAGTACAAGCCGGTCAACCGGCAATCCGGAAAGTTTTGCGGCACGCGCATTTCCACCAACTATGCGGAGGCCGAAGCCCCAGGTGGTATGCCGCACCAGGACATACATGGCCACACAGAAAATAATGCCGAATCCCAGGCCCCAGTGCACGTCCAGGCCGGGAAAATGACCCAGCATGTTGGCGTCGCCAATCGGTGTGGTGGAGGGTTTGTTAAGGCTGGCCGGATCGCGCAGCGGCCCTTCGACGAAATGATTGAAAAGCGCGATGGCGATGTAAGTGAGCAGCAGGCTTGAAATGGTTTCATTGATGCCGCGATATTGCCGCATGGCGCCGGCAGCCGCGATCCAGAGGCCGCCGACCAGCATGCCGCCGGCAGCCATGGCCAGTTTGACCACCATGGGATCCGCGCCCGTCATCTGATGTCCGATGACCGCGGCCGTCAATCCCCCGAGTGCCAACGCGCCTTCGCTGCCGATGATCATGAGGCCCGCCTGGGCCGGAAGCGCAACACAGAGCGCTGTCAGTATCAACGGTGCTGCACGTGACAATGTGTTTTGCCAGGAAAAGGAACTTGCGAATCCCCCCTGCCATATAAGACGGTATACCTCCATGGGACTCTGGCCCAGCAACGCCATGAAAAGGCCGAAGACCAGCATGGCCGCTATCAGTGCCCCGACGGGGATGGCCAGCGCCTCGACAGCCGGCCCAAATTGCCCCAGAGTCGGTGCCCACAAAGACCGCGACAGCGCCTTCGCGCCAGGAGTTACGCCCGGGGCGGTCGCCACCACCCCGGTTTCCAGCGCCGTCGCGTTCTGTGTCATGGCATGACCATGGGAAGGTTGCCGGTCAGCGCTCAGACTTTGCCGATCACGCCATCGACAAGATAGTTCATCTGTTCCAGGACCGGATCAGTTTGGACAAATGCCTTGCCGGCGGGAATGATTTCCTTTCCGGTGTTGTCTTTCAGCGGACCCTTGAATATCGCGTAGTCGCCCTTCATCATCTGCGCCTTGATGCCATCGGCCTTTTTCTTGGCGGCATCCGGCACTGCCTTGCCGTAGGCGGACATCTTGACGAAGCCTTCCTTGAATCCACCGCGAACGAAATTCTTGAAGGGTTTGCCCTCCATGGCGTTCTTGACATGCTCGGTGTACACGGTGAGCCAGTTCCACTCCGCACCGGTGATGTAGCCTTTCGGCGCGAGGGCGGCCTGGTTGGCGTGATAGCCGGCAGAGAAGATGCCGCGCTTCTCAGCCGTTTCGATGATCACTTTCGGGCTGTCGACGTGGCAGGTGATGACATCAACGCCCTGGTCCACCATGCTGTTGGTGGCTTCGGCCTCCTTCACCGGCAGTGACCAGTCGCCGGTCACGATCAGCTGGCAGGTGATTTTGGGATCGACGCTGCGCGCGCCCATCAGGAAGGCGTTGCAGTTTCTGAGCACCTGGGGAATGGGCTTTGCGGCGATGAAGCCGATTTTCTTGGTCTTGCTGGTATATCCCGCCACAACACCGTTCAGATATTGGCATTCGTCGATATATCCGAAGTAACTGCCGGTGTTCATGGGATGCTTGCCCTCGGTCCACATCCCGCCGCAATGCGCGAATCGCACCTTGGGATATTTCTCGGCCATCCGGAGCATGTGCGGGTCGAAATAGCCGAACGAAGTCGGGAACAGCAATGTTGCGCCGTCCTGTTCGATCATCGATCCCATCACCTTCTGCACATCGGTGGTTTCCGGAACCTTCTCCTGCTCGACGACTTTCACGCCCGGCATCTTCTTCAAAGCCGCAGCGGCCTGCGCCTGCGCCTGGTTGTAGCCGTAGTCATCGCGGGGTCCCACGTAAATCACGCCGACAGTCAGCTTGCCGGTTTGCGCCAGGGCGCGGCTTGCGTAGCCGGGCATCAGCGCCGCTGCCGCGCCGGCGGACAGGTAGCGAAGCATTTCACGGCGGTTGGGATATCGGGGATCGCGTTCGGTCATGGCGGGGCTCCTTGAAGGTGTCTGTTGAAAGATCTTGAATACAAGATGGAATGCAAATCTGATCAACGTGACGCAAGACCTGTGCCTGTTTGGCGGATCCACAAGTAAAGAATGGCCGATTCGCTGCGGCGATTCCTTTCCATTCACGGAAAATTCACCATTGACCGTTTTTGGGGCCCCGGAGAAATCCGCGTAAAGGGCTTTGAGAAAGTGCGCGACGGGAAATTTTCGCGCCACGTTGGTGCGCCGCACCAAGACCGCAGAAAAGGCGAATGCGAAATTCCCGCCGGCAGAATCTGCCGAAATCCGCAATCCGATCTTGTATTCAAGATTTTTGCGTTTCAAAAAAATGCACCAGCGTGTTTCGCTTTTTCCACACGGCTCACGCTTGAAAAGCGTGAGCGGAAAGGCATCCACGCCATGCGCGCACCGTCGCGAGTCCCGCCGTGTTTGTGCCGCCACATTCCTGTGCGAAAACAAAACTTGTATCCCAGTTACCAAAAATGGCAAATGCAAAAAATCAAGTGCGGCACGCTTCTCGCTTTAACAAAAACGTAACGCGGTGCGACCCCGGTCAATCCATTGTTGCCAAATTCATCATTGATTTATAAAAGGGAGAAGTCGATGGAATTCAAAAGCAAGCCGGCGAATTCATTAGCAAGCATGCTGAAGGAGCGCCGGATGACGCGGCGTAGTTTTGTCAGGGCAATAGGCTTGTCGGCGGCGATCACCGCCTGCTTTGCTTCGCCGTTTGCTTATTCGCAGGCCAAGACCGTGAAGGTGGGGATTCTTCATTCGCTGTCGGGCACCATGGCCATCAGCGAGACGGTCCTCAAGGATGTGGCCCTGATGGCCATCGAGGAGATCAACGCCAAGGGCGGCGTGATGGGCGCAAAGATCGAGCCC
>CAIUKQ010000497.1 GCA_903899705.1 uncultured beta proteobacterium | reverse complement strand
TCACCGGGCGTGCTGTCGACCGTTATCGCGCCCTCGTGGGTTGTCATGATTCCGAACACCACCGACAGGCCCAGTCCGGTGCCTTCGTTCACCGGTTTGGTGGTGAAAAACGGCTCGAATATCTTCGCTCGCGTGGCCTCGTCCATGCCCGCCCCGTCGTCGCTCACGGTCAGTCGCACGATGAGGCCGGGATGCTGTGCGTGCATGACACTCAGTTCAGGCAGTGCCCCGGCCAATGCTGCATCGAGCAGGATCGTATCCAGGCGAAATTGAATGCACCCGGATTCGTTGTGCATGGCGTGCCACGCATTGGTGGCGAGATTGATCAGGACTTGTTCGATCTGGGTGGTGTCCGCCAGCACCGGGGGTACGCCCGCCGCGCAGTGAACTTCAAGCGCCACGCGCCGCGGCAGCGTCGCGCGCAGCAGTTGCACACTTTCCTCGATCACCGGAGCCAGCGCGATGGGTTTGCGATCGGTGACCTGGCGGCGGCTGAAGGTGAGTATCTGCTGCACAAGTTTGCGCGCACGGTTGCCGGCCTTGCGGATTTCGTCCACGCTCTCCAGCACTAACGGGTTATTTGCCGCATCCTCGCGGGCCAGTTCAGTGTTGCCCAGAATGGAGGCAATAATGTTGTTGAAGTCGTGCGCGATGCCACCGGCCAATGTGCCGATCGTTTCCATCTTCTGCGATTCGCGCAACTGCTCTTCGAGTTGGCCCCTTTTGGCGTCGGCCCGATTGCGTTCGGTGACATCCTGGGCGATCTTGGAAGCCCCGACTATCGAACCGTCATCATCCCAAATGGGAGAAATGCTAACGGCGATGTCGATCAATTGGCCGTTCTTGCGCCGACGAACGGTCTCAAAGTTCTCTACCTTCTCTCCCCGCGAGATGCTCGCCAGAATCTCGACTTCCTCGTTTGCACGGTCCCCGGGGATTAGCATCTGCATCAAATTGCCGATTGCTTCTTCGGCCGTATAACCGAAGATCTTTTCCGCGCCCGGATTCCAGCTGGTAATTATTCCAGTCATCGTCTTGCTGATGATCGCATCATGGGTGGAGTCCACCACGGACTTTATTCGGCGCAATTTAATTTCTGCCTGCTTGCGCGCAGTGATATCGCTGAGGACGATCGTTGCCCCGGAGACGCTGTGGGTGCAATCAAGCTGCACCTGCAACACTGCACCATCATTACGTTGCAGCGCCAGTTCAATCCGGCCTTGTCCGCTACCTTGTTTCACTTTCTGAAAATGCAGAATCCAGCGCTTCAGATCATTGGCAACGACGAACGACGTGAAGGCTCGATGCAACAACTCCTTGCGCTCCTGCCCCAGCAGCGTGGTGCCTGTGAGGTTGATTGACGCGATCATGCCATCGGCGCTGAGGATGAGAAAGCCGACCGGGGAGAACTCATACAGATCGGCATAGCGGTCGCGCGATTCCAGCAGGGCAATCTGCGTCTCGCGCAAGACCTCGTTCTGCATCTCCAGTTCAACCTGGTGGACTTTCAACTCATGCAGCAGTTCCACCCCCGGGCGATCACCGGGTTCGGACTGTGGCGCACGGCCGATCTGCTGCTCGGCTGCCGCCCGCAGCTGCAGATCGTGTTGCTCGTGATCTTTGGTCAGGCTCATGGTTTTGCCAAAGGCTCAGTCGTCCCCATCGTCAGCTGGAACGTCTTGACGTTGCCGTCAGTGGCAACCATGCGGGGGGCGTTGCAAAATATACGACGCAGGCCGAGGCAGCCGATACCCCGCGCCCGCTGTTGAGCGAAACAGCCCTCCGGCTTCGCGAGTGAGCCCGAGCAAGGCGCGATGATGAATTTGCGACGATTATTCATTGTTTCCGTGATCGACGAAGTGACCTTTAATGGACTTTACACCTTTGTATTTACAGATTTGCAGGCCTATGGATTTTTATTGGCTGAAAGGTTCGAAACGATGTTTTTTCGTCAAATTGAGACGGAACAGCCGCCGATATTTCTCCAAACGGGCCATTGGAGGTCGCCAACCGCAAACCGGCCGTCCATTTTTAAAGGCGACCAGTCGCTGTCATCGTCCTGAAGCAAGGAAACGCGGTTTGGACGTTGGCGCGCCCACGGCCACTTGGGTCGCAATAGGGGGGCGACTGTTACGCGATCCGCGACGCCTGGAAGGCGGTCTGGTACCACTGGCCATCCTTTTTGAGCCAGACCTGGGTTACGCGGGCGTGATCTTCACGGCCTTCGCGGGCGTTGGTCATTGCGCCGGTCATGACTGCTGTGTCTGCGTAGACGCGAACCTGGAGGTCCTTGCGCGTCACGGTACGCGGGTTGTTTCTCACGCCGGCCAGATAGGCCGCCTTGTCTTCCTGGCGGCCAGGCATGTGGACATGGGTGAGATCGTCGGTGAGCAACGATGCGAGCTCGTCCCAGCGCTGATTGGAGATGGCCTGGCAGCGCTGCTCTTCGCGGGCAAGAATGGCCAGGATAATGGCGGCGTTGGTTTCGCTTTGAGTGGTCATACGGGTGATTCCTTCCGGAATGGTTTTCTGATTTATCGCATCCAGACGATATCTTAGAATAGTCCAGCTTAATCAGGCAGGTAATCACATTTCAGCGCTTATCAATAAACGACACATAGGCTCATGAATACCAATCTTCCGCTCAACTCAATGGAACTGCTCAAACGCGCCGCGCTGCAGGCGTATCCCGACCACAAGGAATTGTCCGCACTCGCGGTGGACGGCACGCTGGTTCAGGCGTGGCAGAGCATGGCCCGCCTGCTTGGCATCGACACCGTGGAACTTGCGCGAAAGCTGGCCCCCGTCTATGGCGTTCCTCTGGCCGGAGATTTATATGGTGTGCAGCCCGAAGTACTGGGCCTGGTTCCCTTCAACTTCTGCCAGACCAACGGCCTGCTCCCGTTGCGTATTGACGCGGGGGCGCTGGTGGTGGCTAGCGCAGACCCGCTCAATCGCGATATGGTGGAGCGTTTGGGCTTTCTGGTTAACCGCCCGTTGCGCATGGTTCTGGCCGCACCGGACCATATTGAAGATGTCATTGTTATCAGCTTCAGCCGCGAGGCCACGCGCAGCGCCAGCCTGGAGGGCATCGGTGGCGCCAGTACATCCGTCATTGACGACAACGCGGTGACCAAACTTGGGCGGGCGTTGTTTCTGAGTGCCATCGCCCAGCGGGCATCGGATCTGCACATCCAACCTTTCCTGGGTGCCGCTGCGGTTCGCATCCGCGTTGACGGCATATTGCGGCGCTTGACCATGCTGCCCGATGCGGTGGCGGTCACGCTCATCCGCCATATCAAGGCGCGCAGCGGCATGGATTCGACCAATATGCTGATTCCGCAGGATGGGCGCATGTCCCTGGTGGCCGATGGGAAGGACTTCGACTTGCGTTTGTCCACGCTTCCTGCAATCGGTGGCGAGCGTCTGGTGGTGCGCTTTCTGGACCAGAGCCGCGTGCACCGTTTGAGTGGCGCGGGCTTTTCGCACGCGGCCCTGCAAACGCTGCGCCGGGCTTTGTCGCGCCCTTCGGGGCTGGTGATCATTACCGGGCCCACCGGTAGCGGCAAGACGTCCACGCTTTATTCGATGCTATCCGAGATAAACCGCAGCACGATCAACATCATCACGGTCGAGAACCCCATTGAATACCGCATCGCCGGTATTTCTCAGGTGGAGGTGAACGAAAAGGCCGGGCGCACATTTGCCGCCGCATTGCGCTCCATCCTCCGCCAGGACCCGGACGTCGTGCTGATCGGGGAAATACGCGACAAGGAAACGGCGGAGATTGCGGCCTCTGCCGCGCTCACCGGACACCTGGTCCTCTCCACCTTGCACACCAATGAAGCGTTGACCGCTGTTCCTCGCCTGCTCAATCTGGGGTTGGATCCGTCTGTCCTGGCCGACTCACTGGTTGCAGTGGTGGCGCAACGTCTTTGCCGCGTACTGTGCCCGCACTGCAAAGTGCCGGCTGTTGATCCCCTGACTCCGCAGGAAAAACTGTTCCTTGAACTGACGCGCAATCGTCCGGGTCACCGTGCCGTGGGGTGCAAGGCGTGCGACTTTACCGGCTACTACGGCCGCCTGCCGCTGGTGGACATTGTCGAAATCAACAAACCCTTGCGTGACGCCATTGCACAAGGGGTGGCCCGTCTTGCCGTCCTGGAGGGGTTGCGACAAGGTGGTTTGAAGTCGCTGGCAGCATCGGGGGCGCAGCGGATTATTTCGGGCGACACCACTGTCGGTGAAGCCATGGAGACCGTGGGGCCGAGCTTCTGGGCGGAACTTGCTCAGCACTATGGCGGGGTGTTCAATGACAACCCCGAACTGGACATCACGCCGCAGGTGGTTAGCGGTCAGGCGGTTCTTTTGATGAGTCAGGACGCCAAGCTTGCCGCCGAACTGGCTCCTGCGATGGAGGAAGAGGGGTTGCGGCTGGTGGTGGCCGATACTGCCGAGGCGGCCCATGAATGTCTGCGCAAAGACGAGGACATTGCCTTCATCATTGGCGACGTGGATGACCGGCTGACAGCGCAACAGGCCGCGCAGCATCTGGCGAATAACCGCTTGCATATCGCGTGGGCGCGTCTGCCATCGGCAGTGCTGGTGGCGGCCACGCTCATGTCCCAGCGGGATGAATTACTCGGCAGCGGCGTGATGGGTGAGCTGATGTCCAAGCCCATTGATATGGCCACCTTGAAATCGCATATTCGCCGTTCGCGGGCGCGTTAAAAAAAGCAGGCCGAAAAACAGACTGAACTTCTTGCCGATAAATGGAGACTTTAGAGGAAAATTCCATTCAGGCAATTCGGTGTATTTTTCGGGATGATGTTCTTGGCGAATTTTCCTGATTGATTGGCGACCAAATTTTGGGAGGAATTGGATTGTGCGGATAAGACAACATGGATTCACGCTGCTTGAGTTGATGATGGTCACGGCCATCATCGGCATTCTGGCGGCAATTGCTGTTCCCTCATATCAAGGCTATATCTACCGCGCCAAGGCCGCGGAAATTGTGCTGGTACTGGACAAGATCAGGACAGCGCTGAGCAGCCTGGAGGCCGACACCGGCATGAACATGGGTACGCAATTACTGGTGTATTCAGACTCGGTCGGGGTCACATACCGCCCCTTTAACATGTCCAGTTCGTCCAAGGCCATCCCGGGAATTAACGCCAATGATCTCGATCTCAAGCACCTTGGCGTCAATGTGGCTCTCCAGAGCGGATACGCGAACACTAACAAGTCAGGGCAATACAAAGTTTCCCTGAATGCGGATTCGACCCCGCAAGCCCGTCAGCTTGTGCTGGCAACGCACGACATCATGCAGGCGCACACCTACAAGAATCAGATCGGCACCGGGTACGCCAGCCTGTATTTTTCCCTTCGCTAGGAAAAGAGCCTTCTCATGAGCACAAACAAAACCGACAGCGACCTCAATAAACTCGTTAACGAAGCCAGCACCCTGGTAGGCGAGCAACAGCGCCAGGCGGAGGAAAAGGCGGCGGCCCAGATCAAGAAAGCACAAAAATCCCGGAGTCCCGTCATGCCCCTGCTTGTCATGGTGGTATTCATTGGCATCGGCATCGTCCAGTTTCCCCGCTTCTCCCAGCCTTACGCGTGGCCGGATGCGGACAAGGATCCCGCTGTCGTCGAAGCCGATATTGAAACCATTGCCGCCGTCATCGAGGTTTATCGCGCGGCAACAGGCAAATATCCAGCATCGATTGAAGACATCAAACTACCCGGGGCATTGGCCGAGGTCATCAAGCAGACGCAACTCAAATATGCCGTCAGCAGCGAATCCTACGCCCTTGACTGGGCCTTGCCCCATTGGACCGTCGCCTTCGACGGGCAGGTGCGCAAGGCGAAAATCGAAAAACGACTTTAACCCCGGATCCGGCCGTTTATCCCCAGCCGTCATCCAAAATTAGAACTTTCGACTGGTCGTAGTTTTGGTGCTTATTTGTTCGCGAGGGGCCGCATGAATTGCGTGAACTCCCGGACAATTTCATCTTCATGAGGCGCCCATTCGCCCAGCGAGATGAGTTGCACATCCTGGTCGGTAATCGGCAGGCGATGCAGTTTGGCTCCGGGTATCGCCGCATGCGCTGCGAGGGCGCTTTTTGATGAGTGGGTCTTGTCATTGCCGGGGATGACGATGGTGGGCACCTTGATGGAATTGAGCTGCTCGGTGGTCACGCCCATGACATCCAGATGTATCCCGGCGTTGAACTTGGCCAGCCATCGTGTCATCACTTCGATGTATTTTTTTGGGTCCATGGCCATCAGCCGGTCGCGGTTTGATGGATTGCCGGCAATGCGTTCCTGATACTGCTCGGTGGCGCACACCGCCGCCATGCCGCCTTTTTCGGCGGCCGTGATGAACTGTCCGTAGTAATTGTCGGGCAGGCGGCCTGCGGCAAAGGCGCCGCCGGTGACCCGCATCAACAATAATCCTCGCACGGCTTCGGGATGGCGCAGGTAGAACAGCATCGAGGTGCGCGCACCGGAGGAGGTTCCGCCGACAAAGGCGGGAAGGGCTCCCTGCTGCTTGAGCAATTCGTGGAGGTCATCCGTCCAGATTTCTTCCTCGCCGTCGATGCCGTCAATCAGGACATCAGAGGCGCCGGTGTTGCGACGGTCGTGCAATAGCACGCGGTAGTTCTGCGCGGCGAGTTTTCGTGCGATGGGCAGCAGTTCCTGATGGCCGCGTCGGCCGCCGGTGATGAGGGCGACCCAGGGTCCGGAGTCGCCGATAACCTGATAGTGGATGTTGACTCCACGGATGCTGGCAGTTGGCATGACGTTTCCTTTTTCTCAAGACGCCCAATGTTGAAGCACGGGCGCATGTTGTCGGTGCTTGCGGAATTTTTTGCGCACCTCTTCGGTGCGCGACGCTCGGCAACGCAATTTTCACCTTGGCCGGTGTCTTCTATAAAAATAATTATAAAACAAACACTTAAAAACTATTTCGGTTCGTGGCACGGTCGTTGCGATTCAGCTTTCAGGTCCGGAAAAAAAGGCTTACAAGGCGCGCGCCGGACCCGGCCACACTTATTTTTCAATTGAGGAGCATCGCATGAACAGACGCAATTTTGTAAAGGCAATTGGCTTGTCGGCGGCGATCACCGCCTGCTTTGCTTCGCCGCTTGCCTATTCGCAAGCCAAGACCGTGAAGGTGGGGATTCTTCATTCGCTGTCGGGCACCATGGCCATCAGCGAGACGGTCCTCAAGGATGTGGCCCTGATGGCCATCGAGGAGATCAACGCCAAGGGCGGCGTGATGGGCGCAAAGATCGAGCCC
>CAIUKQ010000496.1 GCA_903899705.1 uncultured beta proteobacterium | reverse complement strand
TGATTGTGGTGCAGGCTGCCGCACCCATCACCACAACCGCAACAAGAATCCGTTTTATCGCGGTCATGTGCATGACGGGATCCTAGATCGCGCCGGCTGCGCGCAATTTTGCGCGTTCATCGAGGCCAAGGCCCAGCACCTGCTCAAGGATCTCATCAGCATGCTGGCCCAGTACCGGCGGCGGCAACTTGTGCTCGATCGGCGTGCCGGAGAACTTCATCGGGCTGCCCATCAACGGCACCTCGTCTGCAAGCGGGTGGGGCAACTTGATCTGCATCCCGCGCGCCTGTACCTGCGGATTCGCAAAGGCCTGCGCCACGGTGTTGATCGGACCGCAAGGCACGCCCGCTTCTTCCAGTGCTTCCACCCAGGCCTCGGTGGCGCGCTGCCTGAACACATCTTCGAGGATTGGCACCAGCGTGCTGCGGTTTTTGACGCGACCCGCATTTTTGGCGAAACGTTCGTCCTTCCCCAGATCTTCTCGCTTGGCCACCGCACAGAATTTGGAGAACAGGTTGTCATTGCCGCAGGCAAGGATGATGGCGCCATCGGCCGTGGGGAACACCTGGTAGGGCACGATGGACGGGTGGGTGTTTCCGATTCGCTTGGGCGTCTCGCCGGTGGCAAGGTAACTCATGCCCTGATTGGCGAGCAAAGCCATGCAGGAATCAAGCAGGGCCACGTCGAGGTGCTGCCCCTTGCCGGTGACCGCCCGATTGGCGACCGCCGCGCAGACGGCGATGGTCGCGTACATGCCGGTGAATATGTCGATCACCGGCACCCCGACACGCATCGGGCCACCGCCGGGAACACCGTCGGGCTCACCCGTGACGCTCATCAGGCCCGCCATACCCTGCGCCATGAAATCGTAGCCGGGCTTCTCGCGATAGGGGCCTGTCTGGCCAAAGCCTGTCACCGAGCAGTAGATCAATCCGGGATTGGTCGCGGACAGGTCCTTGTACCCGAGGCCATAGCGATCCAGATCGCCGAACTTGTAGTTTTCGATCAACACATCGCACTTGGCGGCCAACTCCCTCACCAGACGCTGGCCCTCGGGATTGTTGAGATTGATGGTGATGGATTTCTTGCCGCGATTGGCCGCCATGAAATAGGCCGCCTCGCTGGTCTCCTTGCCACTGGCATCCTTCATCCAGGGAGGACCATAGGCACGCGAGTCATCGCCCGTCTTCGGTCGCTCGACCTTGATCACCTCGGCCCCCAGATCAGCCAGATTCTGCCCGCACCAGGGGCCGGCGAGCACGCGGGAAAGGTCGAGAACGCGGATATGGGAGAGGGGACCGGACATGGGTTTCTGCTTTTCAGGAATTGAATAGGGTGACACGCGTTTGCGTGCCAGAGGAATCGGCTATTTTAGGATTCGGTGATCGATTCTCAAAGTGATGATTGGACGCGCAAAACGCGATATCCGGAACGAATCATCATTTCCGCAGGGAGCTCCCCGCGACTATTTTTTGCGCTGCAGCCCGGCCGCTTCCGCTGCCTTGACCTTGTCCTCGAGTTTCAGCGCGCGCAGGGCGTTCTTGTAGAAGATCTTCTCCACCACACCGTCGCGCAGCCCCTCGATCTGCAGTTCATCCAGGCACTGCGCCGGCGACCAGCCAGGATAGTCCGAACCGTAGAGGATCTTGTTCTGCAGCCGGCGGCTCATTTCCGCCTTCAGCACGGCGGGAATGTATTTCGGCCGCCAGCCGGAGATGTCCATGTAGACATTGGTCTTGTGCAGCATGATGGCGATGGCCTCTTCGGTCCACGGCCAGGCCGGATGCGCAATGATGATGGTGAGCTTCGGAAAGTCTGCGGCGATGTTGTCGATGGCCGGCATGGGCCGCGCGTAATCCAGTTTCAGCCCACCTCCGCCTTCCATGCCGGAACCGATCGCGGTGGTGCCGCAATGGATCAACACCGGCGCACCGAGCGACTGGCACAGGTCCCAGAAGGGATAGAAGCGGTGATCGTGCGGGTAGAAACCCTGCATGATGGGCATCCACTTGGTGCCGGTGAGTTTCAGGTCACGGATGGAGCGCTCCAGTTCCGCAAGGGCGAGTTTGCCCTTCCAGGGATCGACCACGGCCCAACCGGGCAGGAACACATCCGGGTAGCGCGTGGTGAGGCCGGCAATGTAGTCATTGGTGATGACGCCTTCGCCGGTTTCCGATTGCGCATCCATGGCGATCAGCATCGCCAGCACATCGTCGCGGCGAAAATCCTCCGCCATCTCGTCTTCGGTTTTGGAACGCATCGGCTTGCCCAGCATCGCCTCAAGGGCCGCCATGTATTTGCCGACGCTGACCGAATGCTCCTTGGTCGAGGGGTGGCAGTGAACGTCAATTGCACGCATCTCGATTTTCCTTCTTCCGTTAATGCTTAATTCATTACCAGGCCACCGCTGACGCTCAGCGCCTGACCGGTGATATAGCCTGCTTCCTTCGAGGCGAGAAACAGCATCGCCGAGGCGATGTCGCGCGAACTGCCCAGGCGTTTCATGGGCACGCGCTTGGTGAGTTCCTCCACCATGCGCGAACCGGTGGTGCCCTGATTGCGAAGCTTGTCGAGTGTCGGTCCCTCGGTAGGACCGGGACAGACGATGTTCGCCGTAACGTTGTGCCGGCCTACTTCGCGCGATATTGCTTTCGCAAAGGCGATCAGGCCGCCATGCCCGGCGGTGGCCACCGCCACGCCACTCTCGCCGACCTTGCCGGAATCCGAACCGATCGACAGCAGTCGCCCCGATTTGCGCTCGATCATCTGCGGCAGCACCGCCCGTGACAGATAGATGAAGGACATCATCTGCGCCTCGATGATGCCCTGCCAGGTTGCAGGATCCTGCTGCACGAAAAGACCAAAGCCCTCGGGCAGGTGCGCGCCGACGCAACTGGCCAGAATGTCTATCCTGCCGAACTCCGCGGTGACGCCATTCGCCCATTGGGTGACTGCCGCAAGATTGGTGGTGTCCACCTGGGTGAGACTCACACGCCTGCCAATTTGTTTAGCATAATCAAATACTTGTTTGGCCTCTTCGGCGCGCGAATGAAAGCCCAGCGCGACATCGCAGCCGTGCTCGGCAAACATGCGCGCCACCTCGCGTCCCATGCCGCCACTGGCGCCGGGGATCAGCGCGACAGAACCCGTCAGATCAATCATCTTTCACCTGCGTCCTTGAATGAATTTTCATTATTACGGAGTCACCGCAGCCTGCGACTGCGCCGCGACAAATGCCTGCCAGCTTGATACCACTTCCTCTTCCCCCAGATCACGGGTGATGACCACCAGCCGCGCGCCACGCAGACCCTTGCCGGCGAGATGCGGCAATGCCAGCGGCGGATGAAACACGTGATGCACGCCATGCAATGCCATCGGCGCCGGCTCGCCCTCCAGTTCGACAATACCCTTCACCCGAAGGAGTCGATCGCCGTGTTTGATTCTGAGCGCTGTCAGCCAGACGTTAAGCTCGCGCCAGCGCAATGCGCCGGGAAAACCCAGCGAACAACTCGCCACATTTCGGGTATGCGCATGGGCGGCGTGATGGTCGCTCGAATGCTCCAGGGCAACCCATCGATCCGCCGCGCTCACCGAATCGATGGCGGTTGCGCCAAACAATGTTGCGGGAGGTAACTCACCTTTTACCGCCGTCATGATCGCAGCGGCTGGATTGAGCCGCGCCAGCGTCTGGCGCAATCGCGCAATCGCCTCGGGGCCCGTCAGATCGGTTTTTGTCAGGACCAACCGGTCAGCCAGCACCGCCTGTTTAAATGCTTCTTCGTTGTCGCTGATCTGACGCTCGCCATGCACCGCATCGACCAGGGTCACCACAGTATCCAGGCGAAAGTTATCCATGATCAGCGGCTGGTTCAACAGCATCTGCATGATGGGTGCCGGGTCCGCGAGCCCCGAGGTTTCGATCACCATGCGCTCGAAGGCGGGCAAAGAACCCTTGTCGCGACGCACGAAGAGCCGCCCCATGACGCCCTCGATATCGTCCTGCACGCTGCAGCACAGGCAGCCGTTGGCCATCACCACCACCTCGCCGTCGGTCTCCTCGATGAACAACTGGTCCAGGGGCACATCGCCGAATTCATTGATGACGACGGCCGTGGCGCTCATCGCCGGGTCGCGCAACAGGCGGTTGAGCAGCGTGGTCTTGCCGCTGCCCAGAAATCCGGTGATGAGAGCAACCGGCAGTCGCGCATCCGATGTGCCTTTAGCCTCAGTCATTGCAACTTGCAACGCTTTTCACGATTGTTCGCCCCACACATTCCGCGCGGTCTGGACCAGGCAGTCGCAGCTTGCGTCGCCGGTCGTACGGAAAGATTTTTCAGTACTCATCACGGATTCCGGTCATTCACTGCCCAATCACCATTCAACTCAGGGTCCACACCATGCGCGTGGCAAACACCAGCAACAATACCCCGAATATCCGCTTCAGCCACTTGACCGGCCACTTGTGTGCGGCGGCAGCACCGAGCGGGGCGACGAGCACGCTTGCGATCACGATGCCCAACATCGCCGGCAGATAAATATAGCCGAAGCTCCATTCGGGAAGATTTGGCTGGTGCCAGCCCGCGTAGAGATAGCCCACGCTGCCGGCCAGCGCGATGGGAAAGCCGATCACTGCCGCCGCGCCCACCGCCGCGCGCATCGGCACGTTGCAATAGAGCATGAAGGGCACGGTCATGAACGCCCCGCCCAGGGCCACCAGCGAGGACACGCCGCCGAAAATGAATCCGGCCACATTGAGTCCCACCTTTCCGGGCAATTCGCGTCCCGGTTTGGGCTGTCGATCGAGCAATATGTTGATACCCGCAACGTAAATGATCACGCAAAATCCGACTGCCAACGCGAATGTCGAGATGGTCCCGGCAAACAGGGACCCCGCCAGTCCACCGACCAGAATGCCCGGCGTCAGTGCGAGGGGAATCTCCCAGCGCAGGCTGCCGCGCTGACTGTGCGCGCGGATACTGGAGAGGGCCGTAAAAAGAATAGTGGACATCGAGGTGCCCACCGCCAGGTGCAGCACGTGCTCTCGCGGCAGACCTTGTGCATCAAAAATAAAAACCAGCAGTGGCACCATCACCGCGCCGCCGCCGATGCCCAGCAGACCGGCAAAGAAACCGACGACGGCGCCAATGGCCAGATATCCGAGCAGCCATTCCATAGAATTGATTTCGTTTCGTTTCGTACCGGAGCTTCACGGCAAGGCGCGAAGTATAGGCCCGCGCAAGCGTTGCGGTAGCAGATGGCGCGCAGTACCATCAGATGGCGCTCAGCAAAATCAATGGACGCATTCCATTGCGTCAACGCCTTCTCGTTTTCCGGAGCCAGCCAACAATGCCGTTCCCCATTCGTGCCGCTGCATGCCTGACTGTCGCCGGCACCTTCCTCTTGCAAGGCGGCGTAACCGCGCAGGCCTATCCCGTGAAACCGGTTCGCTGGCTGGTGCCCTCCGCGGCCACGGGAGCGTTCGACAACGTCACGCGCGCGCTCGCGCCGGTGCTGGGCGCGCAACTCGGACAAACCCTGGTGGTCGAGAATCGCGGAGGCTCCGCAGGCCTGCTTGGCATGGAACAGGCCGCACGCGCGCCAGCCGATGGCTACACGATACTGACCGCGGGCGCGAGCCAGATGATCTTCAACAAGTTCTTCTATCCCAAGCTTCCCTACGACCCGCAGAAGGACTTTGCACCCATTACCTTGCTTGCCGATCTGCCGATCGCGCTGTGGGTGCACGGTTCAGTGCCGGTGCGCAGCCTGAAGGAACTCGTCGCCTATGCGAAGGCCAATCCGGGCAAGCTCAATTACGGTTCGGCGGGCGTGGGCCATGTGTTTCATCTGGGACTGGAAATGTTTTCGCAGCGCGCCGGCATCCGCCTCACGCACGTGCCGTTCAAGGGTATTGCACCCGCGTCGCTGGAGTTCTCGGCGGGCCGCATCGATCTCATGTTCAGCGCGGCAACCGGTCCGATAATGGCACTGTACAAGGCGGGCAAGATATTCCCTCTGGTCGGCGGCGCGGAGAAGCGCATGCCCAGCCTGCCCGATCTGCCGGACTTCGCGGAGTCCGGATTTTCCGGCATGGACGCGCCGAACTGGATTGGCCTCGTCGCGCCGGCCGGCACTTCGGGCGATCTGGTATCCCGCCTCAATCGGGAGGTAGCCAAGTCATTGGCATCGACCGATGTGATCAAGTTCTATGACGCGCAAAGCTATGTCATTGAAACCAGCTCGCCCGAGCAGTTCACGAAAAAGATTGCGCGTGAACTGGACGCATGGGGCCCCCTGATCAAGGGTCTGGGTATCACGCTCGAATAGTTTTTTTGCGCATTTATGGGAATCCCCGTCATGAAGTATTTCAACACTCCGTCAACCTCTGCGATCGCATTGGCGTTCGGCACGATTCTGCTTTTTACCGGTGTGGGCAGCCTTGCACAAAGTTTTCCCGTCAAGGCCGTCCGCGTGGTGGTGCCCTCGGCCACCGGGGGCGCATTTGATCTCATCACGCGGGGATTCTCACCGCAGCTGACGGCCGTGCTGGGCCAGCCCGTGGTGGTTGAAAATCGCGCCACCGCGGGTGGCATTGGCGGCGTGGACTATGTAGCGAAGGCGGCCGGAGACGGCTACACATTGCTCACCGCGGGTGTCAGCCAGATTGTCTATAACAAGCACTTCTACGCCAAGCTGCCTTACGACCCCGAACGCGACTTCGCCCCCATCGGCATGGTGGGTGAACTGCCGTTTGCCCTGTTTGTGCAGTCCGGTCTTCCGTTTCGCAATGTGCAAGAGTTCATTGCCTATGCAAAAGCGAATCCGGGCAAGCTCAACTACGGTTCAGCGGGTGTTGGCCAGACCTTCCATCTCGCCATGGAAATGCTGCGCGCGCGCACCGGGGCCGACCTCACGCACATACCCTACAAGGGCACCGGCCCCGCACTTCAGGATCTATATGGCGGCAGGCTCGAGGTGATGTTCTATCCCGCCACCAGCCAGTTGCTGGGCTATGTGAAGGAGGGAAAGCTGCGGGTGATCGGCACGGCATCGAAGAAGCGCCTTCCCCATCTTCCCGATGTGCCGGCCTTCGAGGAATCGGGCGTTGCCAATTTTGACGTCACCGGCTGGGTGGCGATGTTTGCCCCGGCCAGTACGCCGCGCGAGATCGTGGCGCGCCTGAACCGCGAACTGAACCGCGTCCTTGGCATGCCTGATGTGACCAGGACCTATGAACAGTTGAGCATGACCCCGTCACAGAGTTCGCCGGAAGAATTGGGCGCCCGTGTCGGCAGGGAGATCACGATGTGGGGGCCCCTGGTCAAGAAGCTCAACATTCAGCTGGAGTAGATTGCTCAAGAAAATCCGCAACGGGTGTCGGTCGCACCCCTCTTCAGTCCTTCATCGTAGAGAACTGTCTCGGCGAGGGCAGCATTGTCGACGCGCAAGCCCGAATAGTCCGGCGGCATGTTCCGGAGGTCTCGTGCCTCAGGATTTCGCGCGTACCCGCTTCCAGATTTCCGTCGCCAGCCCGGACTGGTTGAGCGTATAAAAATGCAGGCCCGGCGCACCACCGGCAAGCAGTCGCTCGCACATTTCGCTCACCACGTCCAGACCGAACTCGCGAATGGATGCCAGATCGTCGCCGAATCCTTCCATCCGAAGGCGAAGCCAACGGGGAATCTCGGCGCCACAGGCCTCGGAGAAACGCGCGAGCTGTGAAAAATTGCCGATTGGCATGATTCCCGGCAGGATGGGCACGTTGACGTCGGTGGCCGCGCACTCGTCGACAAACCGGAAATAGCTGTCGGCGTTGTAGAAATACTGGGTGATCGCGGCATCGGCACCGGCATCGACTTTTCGCTTGAAATTCATCAAGTCCTCGCGAGCGCTGCGCGCCTGGGGATGGCATTCCGGGTAGCAGGCCACATCGATCCGAAAATGCCTTCCGCTCGATTCCCGAATCAGGGCAACAAGATCGCTTGCGTGGGCGAGTTCGCCCGCCGCGGCCATGCCCGAAGGCAGATCGCCGCGCAGGGCAACAAGATGGCGAATACCGTTTTCCCGGTACTGATCGAGGATGGCAATAATTTCACCGCGGGTGGCGCCAACGCATGAAAGGTGCGGTGCGGCCTGACTGCCTCCGGCCTGAATCTCGCGCACGGTCTCCAGAGTACCGGCCTGCGTGGATCCGCCGGCCCCGTAGGTCACCGAGAAAAACTGCGGGCCAAACCCCGCAAGCTCGCTCCAAACCCCCATTAGTTTTCGGCTCCCCTCCGGAGTCTTGGGCGGAAAGAACTCGAAACTGAGTTCAGCGCCGTGGGGGGCGACCTTTGTCACCGAAGCCTCCCACCAGAAAACGTCCGCACAATCTTCAGGATGTTCAGCATCTTTATCGCGACCTCTCCCTATTTTCAATCTCTTTCGTCCACGAAGATCACCGATATGTTGGTCCCACTTTTCAGAATTGGGAACCACTTCAATCAAGCATTTCTCAAGGACATAATAACAATTTTATCTTTATTATCAATGCATTTATCCGTATAGATTGCCCACTACTTTCTGATACAGCGGAGTGGGATTTATGGTGGGACACCTAATTTCCCACCCGATCTGATAATCACATTGACAATACTTGGGCAGATAAATACTCTGCCTACAGCGCCGATTTGAGCGAACAGCTTGCGGGCGCCCACCCTTCCTCTTATGGACGGGTGCGACAAATAAATCCGGCTAAAGAGGCGAAACCCGACTTGCCCTATAGCGTTCTCGGCAGTCGGGTTTTTTGCTTACTGGGGATCAATGCATGCGTCCTGACCAAAGCGCGAAATTAAGGCAAATGCTGGAGCAGCGCATCCTGGTGCTCGACGGCGCCATGGGCACGATGATCCAGGCGCGGCGCCTCGGGGAGGTCGATTTCCGGGGTTCCCGCTTTGCCCACCACCCGACGGACCTCTCCGGGAATAATGATTTGCTTTCGATCACCTGCCCGGAGGTGATCAAGGACATCCATCTTCGGTATCTCGCGGCGGGCGCCGACATCATCACCACCAATACCTTCAATTCCAACGCGCCCTCGCAATCCGATTACCAGCTTCAAAGCCTGGTTCGCGAACTGAACTTCGCCGCAGCCACCGTGGCGCGCGAGGCCGCCGATGCCGTCATGCGCACCCAACCCGGCAGGCAATGCTATGTCGCCGGGGTACTCGGGCCGACCAGCAAGACCGCGTCGATCTCACCCGACGTCAACGATCCCGCCTGCCGCAATGTGACTTTTGACGAGCTGGTTTCGGCCTATGAGGAGGCGCTTGACGGGCTTATCGACGCCGGCGTCGACCTGCTCCTGGTCGAGACCATCTTCGATACGCTCAACGCAAAAGCCGCAATATTTGCGATTGAGTCACGCTTTGAGCGCGAAGGCCAAAGACTGCCGGTGATGATCTCTGGCACGATCACCGATCAGTCCGGGCGGACGCTTTCCGGACAAACGCCGGAAGCATTCTGGAATGCTGTGCGGCATGCGCGGCCGCTGGCCGTGGGCCTCAACTGTGCATTGGGTGCGGAACTGATGCGGCCCTACGTGGCCGAACTTGCGCGCATTGCCGACACCTTCATCTGCGCCCACCCGAACGCCGGACTGCCCAACCCCCTCTCTGACACCGGCTACGACGAAACACCCGAATGCACCTCGGGCTTTCTTGGCGAATTTGCCCAAGCGGGAATTGTCAATATCGTGGGCGGATGTTGCGGCACCACCCCGGAACACCTGGCCCATATCGCGCGCGCCGTAAAGGGTGTCGCACCGCGGGTTCCGCCCGTCATCGAACCGCGGCTGCGCCTCTCGGGACTAGAGCCGCTCAATATAGGCGCCGATTCCCTGTTCATGAACGTCGGCGAGCGCACCAATGTTGCGGGCTCCAAAGCATTTGCCCGCATGATCCTTGCCGATGATTACGCGGCGGGCCTGGCGGTAGCCCGGCAGCAGGTGGAGAACGGCGCGCAGGTGATTGACATCAACATGGACGAGGCCATGCTCGATTCGCATGCCGCCATGGTCAAATTCCTTCACCTCATTGCCGGTGAGCCCGACATTTCACGTGTGCCGCTGATGATCGACTCCTCACGCTGGGATGTCATCGAGGCGGGACTCAAGTGCGTACAGGGCAAATGCATTGTCAATTCCATCTCCCTCAAGGAGGGCGAGGAATCTTTCATGCGACAGGCCAGCATTGCGCGCCGGCATGGCGCCGCCGTGGTGGTCATGGCCTTTGACGAGCAAGGCCAGGCAGACACCCTGGAACGCCGCAAGAGCATCTGCGAACGCTGCTACCGGTTGCTGGTGGACAAAGTGGGCTTCCCGGCCGAGGACATCATTTTCGATCCGAATGTCTTCGCGGTCGCCACCGGCATCGAAGAGCATGTCAACTACGGCATCGACTTCATCGAGGCGGCCCGCTGGATCCGCGCAAACCTGCCCCGTGCCAACATATCAGGCGGCGTGTCGAACCTGTCATTTTCATTTCGCGGCAACGAGGCGATGCGCGCCGCCATGCATACCGTCTTCCTCTACCACGCCATCCGCGCCGGCATGACCATGGGCATCGTCAATGCGGGCCAGCTGGGCGTCTACGAGGATATACCGTCGGAACTGCGCGAGCAGATTGAAGACGTTCTGTTCAACCGGCGCCCGGATGCCGGCGAACGTCTGGTGCTGGCGGCAAGCACCGTGAGCGGCGCGGCGAAAGCTGACGTTACCGATCTTGCCTGGCGTGAGGGCACGGTGGAGGAGCGTCTCGTCCATGCACTCGTAAAAGGCATCACCGAATGGGTGATTGCCGACACCGAAGAGGCACGCTGCAAATTTGAACACGCCATCCAGGTGATCGAAGGCCCCCTGATGGATGGAATGAATGTGGTGGGCGATCTTTTCGGTGCCGGCAAGATGTTCCTGCCCCAGGTGGTCAAATCGGCGCGGGTCATGAAGCAGGCGGTGGCACACCTCGTGCCCTACATCGAGGCGGAAAAGGCGGAGCGCGGTGACACCCGACCGCGTGGCAAAGTGGTGCTCGCGACCGTCAAGGGCGATGTCCACGACATCGGCAAGAACATCGTCGGCGTGGTTCTGCAATGCAACAACTTTGAGGTGGTGAACCTGGGCGTGATGGTTCCCACCCAGAAGCTGCTCGACACGGCACTCGCCGAGGGAGCCGACATGATCGGCGTATCCGGCCTGATCACCCCCTCGCTGGAAGAGATGGCACACATTGCCGGAGAAATGCAGCGTCAGGGTTTCACCATGCCCCTGCTGATAGGAGGCGCAACCACTTCCCGGGTCCACACCGCCGTGAAGATTGCGCCGCACTACGACGGTCCGGTGGTTTATGTTCCCGACGCGTCCCGCGCCGTCTCGGTGTGCCAGAGCCTGATCTCGGATAACGGCCGGAAAAACTATATCGACGAAGTTCGCCGTGATTACGACAGGGTCCGCGCGCAGCATGCGGCCAAGAAGGGCCCTGCGATGCTGTCGCTGGCGGCGGCACGAGCAAATACGCCGCGCCTGGACTGGTTCACCTACAAACCACCGGCCCCCCGCCTCAAGGGCATGCTCGAATTGCGCGACTATGATCTGGCGGAATTGGCGCGCTTCATTGACTGGGCGCCCTTCTTTCAGACCTGGGACCTGACCGGCAGGTTTCCGTCCATTCTTGACGATGAAGTTGTTGGCAAGGCCGCCAGGGATGTCTATGCCGATGGCAAGGCCATGCTTGCCCGCATCATCAAGGAACGCTGGCTCACGGCCAACGGCGTGGTCGCCCTCCTTCCCGCGGCGAGCGCGGGAGAGGACATAGAGATTTACAGAAACGAATCACGCAGTGAACTTGCGATGGTCTGGCATGGCCACCGCCAACAGACCGAAAAAGCAAACGATCGGAATAATCTCGCCCTTGCCGATTACATCGCACCAAGGCACACACACGTGCGCGACTGGATCGGCGTGTTCGCCGTCACCACCGGCCTGGGTTGCGAGGAACGCGCGCGTGCATTTGAAGCGGCACACGATGACTATTCGGCCATCATGCTCAAGGCCATCGCCGATCGTCTGGCAGAGGCCTTTGCGGAAAGATTGCACGAGCGCGTCCGGCGAGAATTCTGGGGGTATGCAGCGGATGAGAACCTGGATACCGGGGCGCTGATTGCAGAACATTACCGCGGCATCCGTCCGGCACCCGGGTATCCCGCCTGCCCGGACCACGCCGCCAAAGCGGATCTGTTTGATCTGCTCGACGCACCGGCAATCGGCATGGGCATCACGGAATCCTACGCGATGACACCGCCGGCTTCCGTGGCGGGCTTCTTCATGTCGCATCCGGAAGCGCGATATTTTGCCGTTGGTCCGATCAGCGCAGATCAGAGCGAGGATTTCGCCCGCCGGATGGCACGGGCATCGGGTAAGAATGCGCTTCAGGTAGCTGCCTGAATATCTCCGGTGTGCGATAGTCGGGTGGGGCCCTGACACGCCACAGAATGCTTGGCAGGGGCACACTGAACGCCCATGACATTGCGAAGATATCGTGAATCCGTTGTTTTCGAGCCTGCGCCGGTTCATCAAGTTTCTGAAGAAATTTTCGCCGGCCCATGGCCCGAGCGCCGGGCGATTTGTCGGTTCTGGATCCATTGGCTGGATCGTCTATGGCAGCCAGGCGCACCTGACCGCCGGCTATCGGTATTACTGCTACATCCCCGCCGGCATACTGGGCGGCGCTATTTTGGTCTATGAGAAGGGAATGGATCCGGAGGCATTTCTCGACCAACACACGCCCGACACCCTCATTCTGGGCAAGGCTTTTGGCGACGCATACGTGGACCTGGCGCGCGCCGCCGAGACCCGTGGCATTCCGGTGCTCGCAACGATGACGGACTGGCATTTCGACGATCCCGTCAATCGCCAACTTTGCAAAATCGCCAGCCGGGTTGTCGTGCAAACCGAAATGATGGCCGCGGCCATACGACAACACTTCAGATTAGACCCGATCATTATCGAGGAGCCTTACGAAGGGCCGCGCGTCCCGCCAAAATTTTCCCCGAACGAAGTCGTCCGGCTGCTCTGGTACGGGCATTCGTCGAACCTTGATACCCTGGGGACAGGCATCGCGCAGATTGGCCGGACAAGAGGACGGTCCTTCAGGATAAGCATCGTGACCGAGAACGTGGAAATGGCCCGTCAGCTACTCGACGGGTTGCCCAAAACCCATGCCCCCATTCAATTCGAGATCCACCCATTCTCACTGGATCGTCAGTGGGAAGAGCTCAAGTCTTGCGATGCCGTCATCCTGCCCAGCCTTCCTGTGCGGGAAAAAATGGTAAAGGGCCATGGACGCCTGGTTCAGGCCATCCATTCGGGTCGCCTTGCGATCGCGTTTTCCCTTCCTCAATACGAGGAGCTTGCCGGCTACTGCTGGTGTGGCGAGGACCTGGGCGACGGGCTTGCCTGGGCGCTGGATCATCCATCCGAAGTCGTGGAGCGGCTGGTTCTTGGACAGGCCTATATCGACGAAAGGTTTGCACCGGCGCGAATCGCGCGTCGCTGGGGCGAAGAAATCGATCACGCTATCGGTCACGGTTAATACGGTTCGACCTCGTGGCGCGGCCTCAGTATCCGATGGAACCCGCGTCGCGCAATCAGCCGGACAGTTCCGGTGCGATCTCGAGAATCGCGGCAACGACATCCCCGACATTTGCGAAATAATCCCGGTGTTGAGGATTCTGCGACGGGGCGTCCACACGCGGTTCCGCATACCAGGCCGACACAACTTCGGTGTATCGCATGCCCGTTTGCGCCGCAATGATGCGGAAATCCTGCATATGACGGACCCGGGTATTGGTGATTTCCACAACCCGGGCATGCGCCGGCGCAAAAACCAGATTGCTCAGGCCCGCGCCGTGCGCGCCCACGATGACGCCCGCCCGCGAAAAGCACCGGATCTGCTCGGCCACCGACAACTCACCGAGCACCACGGTCTTGAATCCCAAATCCGCCAAAGCGCTTTCAATCTCGGGTTCGTTCAACAGAACCCGAACCGGTGAATCCCTCCTCGACACGAACAGCCGCTCATTGGCTTCCTCCGGTGGAGCAATATGGCTGGCCAGCCTCGTTCGCAACCAGGCGATCGCGTCCCGCATTTGCGGGTGATTGCGAACCGAGATGGGCACCAGAATTTCGCGACACTGCACCGCGATACCCTTCGGCAGCCTGAGCAACCGCTCTTCCGGAATGTGCAGCAGACTCAGGAATTCATGCTGATAGCGCGCCAGATTCTCGTTTATCAGCAGCGGGAATGAAGCGGGGATCCCGGCTTTTTCCAGCACCGCGAGCTTGAGGACGATACGTGACAGCCAATGCGAATAATTGATGGCGCCATCGGTGCCCAAGAGCACAATGGGCACTTCCAGTTTCAGAGATGGCGCCGGCAGGACCACCCCATAAACCCCCGCCTCAGGGTGCGATCGCCCGCTGACCCAGGGATGGTTGAAGAGATTGCGCCCGCTGATTTCGTAGGCATAAACCTTGTCACCATCAAACACCGCGTCAAACTCGGTGTCGACAAGAACGTTGTGCAAGCGATGCACATAGGCCTCGCCTCGCCGTGAACGTTCCGGATCCATGGTGGCGGCGTGAAAGATGCCCAGTGGCGCCCGCCCGGTCAAAGCGGCGTTTTCCCGTAGAAGCAACTCCTTCGCAACCCCGGTATCCGCAGGTGCGCGACGCAGCCACGCGCTGAGCATGCGCATCGCGGCAGCCTGCATTCCCATGGCGTCCAGGCAGCTCAGCCAACGCCACATCAGCCGCCGAATAAGATTCCGCATTGTTTGAAATGGAGAATGTTGTCTTGGAGTCGCCAGCTTACGTTATTGCCCTACCGCTGCACACTCTCAGAAACATTGATCGCGCACTCCGCACAATGCCCCGCAATAAAATTGCGGCATCACATTGCAACGATTGACGCTGCGCAGTTCTGTCGATAGTGTGCGTGGGATTTCACTGACGAAGAGAAAACCATGAATGACCTTGAGAACCGTGTCTGGCTATCAGCGCTTGCGGCCCTTTTCTCCTCCTGCGTTGCGGCACAGGATTTCCCGGCAAAGCCGGTTCGCATCGTGGTCCCGTTTCCGCCGGGCGGAGTGGATGTCACCATACGCCAGATGCAGAAAATCATGTCCGATGAACTGGGGCAACCGGTCGTCATCGACAACCGCCCCGGCGCCAATGGATTCATAGGCACAGAGCAGGTCGCACGCTCGGCACCGGATGGATATACGATTCTCGCCACCAGCTCCAGCACCATGATTTCCGGTGTGCTGGTGTCAAGCAAGGTGCCGTTTGATGTGGTTCGCGACTTCACCCCGGTGACCATGCTCAATACGACAGTCAGCACCCTCATCGCGAAACCCGGCGTCCCTTTCGGAACAGTGAAGGAACTCATTGATTATGCGAAACGATTTCCCGGAAAGGTCTCATACGCAAGCACCGGAATCGGATCGGCGCAGCACTTGGATGGCGAGTATTTCAAAGTAACCGCGGGAGTGGACCTGAATCACATACCCTACAAAGGGTTCGGGCCGGTGGTGCAGGCTGTCGCCGCCGGCGAAGTCGACATTGCCTTCATGACCGTCGCAGCGGCAAACCCTTTGCTCCAGGGCGCCAAGGCGCGGCCACTTTCCTTCTACAACGGCCCTCGCCCGCCAAGCCTGCCGGCGGGCACCCCTGAAATGGCCGCAACCGTGCCCCAGTTTCGCGCAACGCCCGGATGGATCGGATTACTGGGACCGGCCACCCTTCCCCGACCCATACTGACCCGGCTCAACTCGGCCGCCGTCAAATCGCTGACCCCGGAAATGCGCACCAGAAATGCCGAGATCGGGACCACCATCGTCGGCGACTCCCCGGAGGAGTTCTCCGGAAAGATCAAGGCGGGCCTCGAGGCCACGGCAGCCGTGGTCAAACAATTGAAGGCGATTGGCGTCAAATTCGAGGATTAAAGCAACGGCATTTGCGCGGCCCTTCATCCGCGGCCTTCCTTTACCACCACGCTCCGGCGCGCATGTTTCAGGCCGGCTGGTCCCACGAATACAGATAGTTATCCTCGTCGTATGAGGCGATGCAACGCGCGCCCAGCGACTCCAGCAATCGCAGTGCCGCGCCTTGGGCAAACCCATAGTGCACACAGTGCTGGCCGTGTTCAATCAGCACTAGCGGCCGGCATCTGAGGAGCGTTTCCCGGGCCCCTTCGAGCAAGGGCAATTCAAATCCCTCGACGTCGATCTTCATGAAATCGACATCATCGAAGCCAAATTCGTCCAGTGCGTGAATTTCAACGTCACCGTCATCCGACCACGCCATCCGGCTCATGCCGCTGTTGAGGCCGACGGTTTGCAGACTCATGCGGGACGACCCTGCTCCGAGGCCGACCCGGTGCAAGGTGACATTGCCTGCCGGAACATTTTGCGAGAAACAGGTGTGATGCAGCCAATGGGTTTCAAACGCCTCGACCTTCTCGAATGCAACAGAGAGCGGCGCGCTCCAGAAACCGACATGGGCCCCGGCGTCAATCGCACGCCTGCCTGCGCGCACCCTGCCCAGACATGCAACCATCAAGTCCTGTTCCCACCGGGCGCGCCCGGCATCGACGGGGGCGCGGGACAACGCATTGTCAAAAAAGATATCGTGCCCCGGCACTATCCATCCGAAACAACGCTTGGTGGCCGGTACAAAATCAAAAAATGGCCGTTGCAGCAGCAACGCCGAATCCTGCGGATCATTCTTGATTCCCACCAATGCCAGGCCCCGTTTTCCCTGCACATAGTCGCCGGGCTCGACCACGAATCTTTCCGGGAGACTCCTTGTGATCGTGATTCCGTCAGCCGACGGCATGAACCAGACCATGCTCACGCATTCATTTTTCCAATCTTCGCCGAGCGGCAGATCCGTCCGCACCCAGGCCGCGTCGCAATCATCCGGCATGAAAAGGGACTCCAGCACCAGCATGTTCAGGTCCAGCGCGAGTACCGGCCGACCCGATTGCTCAAGAAGGCGCCTCACCAGCCGGGACCTTGACCCGGACACC
>CAIUKQ010000495.1 GCA_903899705.1 uncultured beta proteobacterium | reverse complement strand
GACAACGCAATCGGGAACTTGTTCAGTGTTTCCTTAGACATTTTTGCGATAGACACCTTTATGACCGAAGCCATTCTGGAGATCAAACGGTGGGGCAACAATCTGGGAGTTCGCCTGCCCTTTGCAGTGGCGCGCGAGGCGAATCTGCATGTCGATCAGCGTGTCCGGGTAACGGTGGAAGGGAATCAGGTTGTCATTACGCCCGTAGTTGCCTCCCAACTGACGCTGGGGCAACGTCTTGCGGCCTATGATCCCGCGCGACACGGGGGCGAGCAGATGGGCACGACGGAGGCGCTGAGGACGGAGCGTTGGTAGCGGTCCGGCCGTCCGATTCAGATCCAGTTGAATCCCTTCGGCATTCCCCCGCCCAGCGCAATCTGCCCGAACAGCGTGGAGCCCGCATCCCAGTTGGTGCCGATGTGCGAGGCGGTGGCGTAGGCGTCGCGATAGCACTGCTGGATTTCGAAATCGTCGAACAGTCCCTGGCCGCCGCTCGCGCGCAGCAGCTTTTCGATGGCCTGGCTCGCGAGAATGGGCGCGTAACACTGGTCGCGTCGAAAGCGTGCGCGCATCGCGAGCGGAATTTCCTTGCCGGCGATGGCGACGTCCATCATTTCCCGGCAATCGCGCCGGAGCAGCAGTTCGGCCGAGTCAATCATGGCCGAGGCTTCGGCCACGCGGGTCTGCACCGCTGGGAAATCGGCCACCTTGCTGCGGCTGATGCTGGTGCGGTCATCCAGGTATTCGACATAGCGTTCGTAGGCGCCCCAGGCTATGCCCACCGCAGGTGAACTCAGGCAAATCGGGAAATTCGCGAACGCGGGCAGACGGTACAGGGGGCCGGTGTTGACGGCGCGCCCGGGCGTGTTGGCATCGCGCGCCTCGATGAAATCGAGCAGCCGGTGCTCGGGCACGAACACGTTGTCGAATATCACCGTCTTGCTGCCGGTGCCGCGCAGGCCGAACACGTGCCAGTTGTCGTCAATTTTCCCCTCGGCCATTGGCACCAGGATCAGTTTCACCACCGGGTGGGGCGGGGTGCCTGTCATGCCGGTGACCGCGCCGACAATAATCCATTCACTGTTCTCGCAGCCCGAAGCAAAGCCCCAGCTCCCGGACAATCTAAGGCCGCCTTTTTCCGGCGTGACCTTGCCGGAAGGACGGAATGCCGAGGCAACCAGCGCATCGGGGTTCTTGCCCCAGACATCGTTTTGCGCTTCATCGGGATACATGCCCATCATCCACTGGTGGATGGATAGCACCGAAAACACCCAGCCGGCCGAACCGCACCCGCGCGCGAGTTGCATCACCGCGCGGGAAAAGGTTTCCACATCGGCTTCGACGCCGCCGTAGCGCACGGGTTGCAGAAGTTTGAAAAGCCCCGAGACTTTCAGTTCGCGGATGGTTTCATCTGGCACGCGCCGTGCCTTGTTGGTCGCGGCGGAGCGCTCGCGAAGCATTGGCGTCAATGCGGTGGCGACTGCCAGAACCTCATCGGTGGTGGACGATGTGCTTATCGTGGTCGTGCTCACGGAAACTCCCTCCATTGAGCCGGGGCAGCCGATTGCGCCGGCAATTTTGTGTAGCGGGATTATGTCGCGGAATGACGGTGGGCGTGAATTGCGGTCCGGGTCGGGACGTAGGATGATTGCCGCCCGGGTTGCACCCGCCGCTCATTCCTGTTTGTTACTGAAAGCCCCTTCTCATGCCCCATATTCCCGCGTCGCCGGCGCTCTCGCGCTTTCGTGTTCTTGATCTAACCCGCGTTCGATCCGGCCCCACCTGCGTGCGCCAGCTCGCCGATTTCGGCGCCGACGTCATCAAGATCGAGCCCACGCCCGGCTCGGACCCCAGCACCGAAATTTTCGGCTCGCGCCACGATTACGAAATGCAGAACCTGCACCGCAACAAGCGCTCTATGACGCTCAACCTGAAGGAGGCCCGCGGCAAGGAGATTTTCATGAAACTCGTGGCATGGGCCGATGTTGTGGTTGAAAACTACCGGCCCGATGTCAAGGCGCGCCTGGGCATTGATTACGAATCGTTGCGGAAAGTGAACAAGCGTATCGTCCTCGCGAGCCTGTCGGGTTTCGGCCAGGACGGTCCCTACGTCGAACGCGGCGGTTTCGACCAGATTGCGCAGGGCATGAGCGGCATCATGTCGGTCACCGGTTTTCCGGAGCAGGGCCCGACGCGCGTGGGTGGCGCGATCTGCGATGTGATGATGGGCTACCAGTGTGCGTTCGGGATTGCAGCGGCATTGCTTGAGCGCGAAACGTCCGGCGAAGGACAGTGGGTGCAGACCGACCTCCTGAATGCAGGAACCTCGCTCATTGATTTTCAGGTGGCGCGATACCTGTTCAAAGGCGATGTGGCCAAGCAGGGCGGCAACGACCATCCCAGCACCATGCCGGTGTCGAGCTACCGGACCCGCGACGGATACATCAACATCGCCGCCTCCGGCGACGCCATCTGGAAGCGCCTGTGCAAGGTGTTGGGCCACGAGGAGTGGCTTGCAATGCCGGAGTTTTCCTCGGACCCGCTCCGCGTGAAAAATCGCAAGGCCCTCAACGACGCGCTGAACACTGTATTGGCTGCGGGCACCTCGGCAGAATGGATAAACGCCCTCAATGCGGCATCGGTGCCCTGCGGTCCGATCTACAACATGGATCAGGTGTTTGAGGATCCTCAGGTGAAGCACCTGGGCATTGCCGCCAGCGCGAAGCATCCGATTCTTGGCGAAATAAGAATGCAGAACCAGCCGGTGAAACTGTCGCGCACGCCCGGGACGGTGGCGGTGACGACGCCGGAACTCGGCGAACACACCGACGAGGTGCTCGCCTCCATCGGCTATTCAAAGACCGATATCGCCGGACTTCGGGACGGGAAGGTTGTGTGATTCAGGAGTAGATTAGCGCGCGGGTGTGGGAGCGCCCGCCGGCAGTACAACCTGGAGGAGGGAGTCATGAAGCAATTCGGATTCGTCGTAGCCGTTTGTATTGCATGTTTGAGTGGCGCCGTTTCGGCGCAGTCGTATCCGGTCAAACCCATACGCGTCATCATTCCCTTCGCGCCCGGCACCGGTCCCGAGCAGACGGTGCGCCATATGCAGGAGCGCTTTCTCAAAGCCACCGGCCAGACGCTGGTGATCGAGAACAAGGGCGGCGCGGGCGGCAATATCGGCGCGGACGCAGTGGCCAAGGCGGTGCCGGACGGCTACACCATCGGGCTCATCGCCATCAACATGCTGGTGATCAATCCGTTCCTGTACAAGGACATGCCCTACGACACGTTGCGTGATTTCGAACCCATCATGCACGTGACGAGCACCAACCATGTTCTCGCAATTCACGCAAGCGTACCGGCCACCAACCTGAAGGAGTTTGTCTCCTGGGTGAAGGCCAATCCCGGCAAGGTGAACATTTCCACCAATGGCGCCGGGACCACGCCCCATCTGCTGGGCGTGCTGCTCAACCAGAACACGGGCACGGACCTGCTGGCGGTTCACTACAAGGGCGGCGGCGAGGCGGTAAAGGATCTGGTTGGTGGTCATGTACAGGCCATGTTCGGCTCGCCGTTTCAGGTGATGGCCTTTGTCACCGCGGGCAAGGTGAGAGTGCTCGGCACGACCAAGGGCAAGCGAATTGAGATGTTCCCCGATGTCCCGACGTTCGCCGAACTCGGATTCCCGGACATGACGGCCGATGCATGGACGGCCTACATGGCGCCCGCCGGCACGCCTCCCGCCATCGTTCAGCGGCTCTCCACGGAGTTCACCCGCATCGTCACGGCGCCGGAAATCATCTCGGCGTTTGACAAGGAGGGGTACACGCTGCTGGGCAGTTCGCCCGCTGTCACCGGCCAGATGATCCGCAGCGAACTCAAGCGCTGGGAAGGCGTGGTCAAGGCCTCCGGATGGAAGGTTCAATAGGCAGGGCTATTTATCTCTAGCTATTGGATATTTAAACAAGTTATTGTTAATTGGTATGTAAGCTTTCACCCATTCGGCTTTCCGCAAAAATCCTGCCGCAGCCGGATATCAAACTTTAGGATCAATGACATGACGTGCGCCAGGTTTCGAATAAATGCCCTTTTTTGCCTGCTTGCCGCCATGCCGGCGGCTGCAATTGCACAGGCTTATCCCGTCAAGCCTGTGCGCGTCATCGTTCCGCTGGCGGCCGGCGGCAGCACCGACAATAACGGCCGGTTGATGGCGGAAAAGCTCGGCCTCGCACTGGGCCAGTCATTCTTCGTCGAAAACCGCACCGGTGCCAGTACCGATATCGGCATCGGCACGGTGGCGCGGTCGGCTCCTGACGGATACACCATTGGCGTGGTGCCTCTGGGCTCGGTCGCAACGGGCATCCTGCTTCGCAAGCTGCCCTACGACCCTTTCAAGGACCTCGCGCCGATCGGCGGGATCAGCAAAGGAGCGTTGGTGATTGTTGTATCCAGCGGCAGCGCCTATCAGACACTGGCCGACCTGATCGCCGCGGCAAAGGCGAAGCCGGGCGCCGTCAGTTACGGTTCCATAGGCATCGGCAGCAGTCATCATCTGGCCGGAGAGCTGTTGAAGATGATGACGGGCGCCGACTTCCTGCATGTCCCCTACAAAGGCGCAAGCGAATCCAATCTGGCGGTGCTGTCCGGACAGATCGATTCATCGATCTCCGGCAGTTCTAGCATTGCGAACCAGGTGCGTGCGGGCAAGCTGCGCACCTTGGCGGTGACCAACGGCACACGGGTACCCTCGGTGCCGGGAGTGCCCTCGGTTGCTGAATATGTGCCCGGCTACTCGGCCGGCGCGGGAACGTTGTCGCTGATGACGGCCGGGGGCACTCCTGGCGCGATCATCGCCAGACTCAACACGGAGATGCGCACGGCGCTCAAGCTGCCGGATGTGATCAAGCGTCTGGCCGATGCGGGCGAAGACCCGTCACCCAGCACGCCGGAGGAACTGGCCGCCGAATTGCGCGGCGAGATCGAGAAGTACACCAACCTCGTCAGGACCTCGGGTCTCAAACTTCAGTAGCCGGACGGGATGGTCCTTGTCCACGCATATCAGGTGGATTGTCACCTCAAATCCCGGCCGGTGATCCCGGAAATTCATAGGCAAGGAATCTGCAATGCTCGAGCTTTACAACTTTCCCATGTCCACATGCAGTCAGAAGGTGCGCATCGTCCTCGCCGAGAAGGGCCTTGAATGGAAGGACCATCGCATTGAATCCGGCGATCACCTGAAGCCGGAGTATCTCAAGCTCAACCCCAATGGCGTGGTGCCGACACTGGTGCACGATGGCGTGCCTGTCGTCGACTCCTCGGTCATCTGCGAGTACCTCGACGAGGTGTTTCCGGTGAATTCGACGACGCCGCCCGATGCGATGGGCCGCGCCCAGATGAGAGCCTGGCTGCGCTACATCGAGGAGGTGCCGACACCGGCGGTGCGCTATCCCTCCTTCAACCGTGTGCTGGTGCGACATATGCAGAACCTGAGCCGGGAGGCGTTTGCCAGCGCCGCGGATCAACGGCCGTTGCGCAAGCATTTCTACCACCGCATGGGGCAGACCGGATTCCCCAGGGAAGACCTTAATGCCGCCTTCGAGGAACTGGGCAATGCTTATCGGCGCGTCGAGCAGGCGCTTGAGACCGGCGGCGGGCCGTGGGTGCTGGGGGCGCAATTCACGCTCGTCGATGTCTGTCTGGTGCCGACGTTCGACCGCATGGATGACCTGGGTTACGCCGACATGTGGCGGCGTTCGCTGCCATTGGTGACGGCGTGGTGGGAGCGCATCAAGGCGCGTCCTTCGTATCAGGCGACGTATTACAAAGGCGCGCGCTTCTCCGATGCCTACGCACAGTGGATGAAGGAAAGCGCTGCGAGTTGCCAACCCCCAGGTTAGCGCGGTTCATCTATCCTCGCGCGGCGATGAGAATTTATAAGTATTTGATTATTATTGATTAATTGTATTTTTGGGGGTGGCATGGTTCAACTCGTCGATGGCGATATCAAGACCCGGGAGGTACTGGACTGGAAGGGTGTGCATGTATTGCACGCATCGGGCTCATCGTGTTCGCAGAAGCTGCGCATTTTTCTCAACCTCAAGGGAATCCCCTGGGAATCGCATCTTGTCGATCTGCATTCGAATGAAAACTTCAGGCCATGGTTCCTGGGCATCAACCCGAGGGGGCTTGTGCCGGTGCTGGTCCACGATGGGGCGGTGCATATCGAGAGCAACGACATCATCACGTATCTTGAAAAGACCTTTCCCGTTCCGAAGCTGATTCCGTCGGGATTTGAGAACGAGGTGGCGAAGCTCTTGCATCACGAGGATGAGTTGCACCTTGATTTGCGGATCCTGAGTTTTCGTTTCGTATTCAGCCCGCCCGGTCCGCCCAAATCGGCCGAAGCGCTGCAAAGCTATGCGGCAAACGGCTCCGGCACGGTGAAAGGCGTCGCCGACCCCGACAAGGCCGCGCAACTGGCCTTCTGGGAACGTGTCACCCGAGAGGGGTTCACCGACGAGATGGCGCGCACCTCCGCGCAGAAATTTCGTGTTGAATTTTCCTCGCTCGATGATCGCCTTGGCAAATCCCCCTATCTGCTCGGCGATGCGTTATCCGTCCTCGACATCGCCTGGTTCATTTATGCGAACCGTCTGTCGCTGGGCGGCTTTCCGATCGAGCGCATGCATCCGCGCGTCCATGCCTGGATGGTGAAACTTGCCGCACGACCGGAATTCGCGAAGGAAATTGCCTCTCCGCCCCAGATTACCGCCCGAATCGAAGCGGTGCGCCGGGCGCATGCCGAGGCTGGAAAGTCGCTGGAGGCGGTGGCCGGTTTTTAGCGCAGCGAGGAGCGGCCTCGGGGAGACGTGCTGCGCGTGCCATCGAATTGATCCGAGTTATCATGAATTTTCCGGATCAATTAGAGCGATGCCATGTACCGCAAAATCCTGACAGTGCCGTTCGGCACAGCGTTATCAGACAAGGCCGTGGCGGAAGCCGCGCGCCTTGCAAAAGCCGTCAATGCGAAATTGCTGATCCTGCACGTCAGGTCTCCGATTGATCTTCCGGATCATGCCGAAGGCGGCGCGTTGACGCGCCTTGGCGAGAAGAAAATATCGGAAGAAATCACCAATCAGGAGAAAAGTTTTCTGGATGGAGCGGTGAGAATAGCCGCCGCCGAGGGCGTTGCCGCCGAGACTGCTTTTGTGACCGATCTGTCCGTGTCCGAAGCCATTGTTCGTGTCGCTGTTGAGCAGGGCTGCGACCTCATCGTCATGGCCACACGCGTCCGCCATGGCATACCCGGGTATTTCGTCAAGAGCGAAACCCAGAAGGTGCTCGGGATGACCGAGATTCCGGTGCTGGTCGTGCGATGAGTGGTCAGGACGATTCAGGCAAATCGGGTTCAGGACGGATTAACCGCCAGGTTCTACTCAAGTCCCGGCCTGATGGAATTCCGGAGGCCAGGCATTTCGAAATTGTTGAGTCACCCATGCCTTTGCTCGCCGAAGGCCGTGTGCTGGTGCGCAACATCTATCTGACAGCGGAACCGGCCATGCGCGGCTGGGTCAATGCGGTGGCAAATTATGCGGAGCCGGTGCCGCTGGGCGCGGTCATGCGCGGCCCGGCCGTGGCGCGCGTCGAGGCATCGCGCGATGCCGGCTTTCGCGCGGGGGACTATGTCACCGGAGCTTTCGGGTGGCAGGACTATGCCGTTGTTTCGCCCCAGGCGATTCAGCGCAAGGTTTCCGACAGCGGGTTGCCATTGTCTGCCCACCTTGGCGTGCTCGGATTGAACGGCCTTACAGCCTATTTTGCACTGCTGGAAGTCGGCCAGCCGAAGGCCGGGGAAACGGTGGTGGTATCGACGGCGGCGGGATCAGTGGGCGGGACCGTCGGCCAGATCGCAAACATCAGGGGCTGCCGTACGGTGGGCATTGCGGGAGGCCCTGAAAAAGCGCGCATGTGCCGCGAGGAATTCGGCTATGCCGCCGCCATTGATTACAAGGCGGGAGGTCTCGATGATGCGCTGGCTCGGGCCTGCCCCGAGGGTGTTGATGTGTATTTTGACAATACCGCCGGACCGATCAGCGATGCCGTGATGAAGCACATCCGCGTGGGCGCTCGAATCGTGAATTGCGGCACCGCGTCCGTCGCGAGCTGGGATCCCATACCGATGGGTCCCCGTGTGGAGCGCCAGTTGCTGGTCAAACGGGCCCGGATGCAGGGCTTTCTTGCCACCGACCACGCGGCGAGGTATCCCGAAGCGATAGCCGCCCTCACCGACTGGGTGAAAAGCGGCGCCATCCGATACCGCGAGGACATCCTGGAAGGCATCGAGCATATGCCCGGCGCCATAGCCGGGCTTTACCGGGGCGAGAACCTGGGTAAGCGCATCATCCGCATCGCCCCGGAAAAAATTTGAAACCGATCTACATCCTCGTTTCGCTCACCACCTGCAGCAGTGCCGTCCAGGTGGGGGGGCGCCTGGCCGTCATGCTCTATGCGGTGCACCTTTCGGCATCGGCTGCGACCGTCGGATTGCTCTCGGCCCTGTTCAACCTCGTCAATGTTTTTACATCGGTGCAGATTGGCCGATGGATCGACCGTTCGGGCTGCCGCATGCCGATGCTGGTGGGCTCCGTGATGATTGCGCTGGGTGCCGCGCTCGCGTGCGTATGGCACGAGCTTGCGGCTCTTTTTGTTGTAAGCGTCATTATTGGCACGTCGCACAACCTGATCTTCATCGCGCAGCAGCGTCTGGCGGGCCAGTACGGGACGCCCAGGGATCGCGTCAACAATTTCAGCATCCTTTCGCTGGGGCAGTCGGCGGCGGGGACCCTCGGACCCGTGGCGGCGGGATTCGCCATCGAGAGCGCCGGATATACCGAGACCTTCCTGATGTTTGCGATCATTGCCGCGCTTCCGCTGGTGGTGTTGCTCCTCAATCTGCTGCCGTATCCGCCCAATGGCCCGCCAAGGCCGAAAACAACAGAGCGCAAGGTGCCAACGCGCGAACTGTTGCGCGAGCCCCGGCTGCGCGCCATGTATGTCGTCGCGGTGCTTGCCTCAAGCACCTGGAGCATCGTTATTTTCCTGATTCCGATTTATGGCACGCAAATCGGCTTGGGGGCATCCACCATCGGCATGATCATCGGTGCTTTTTCCATTGCAACCGTGGTGATCCGGATTGGACTGCCGTGGCTGACCCGGCACCTCACCTCGTGGCAGATGCTGATCGGATCGTTGCTCCTTTCCGGCCTTGCCATGGGCCTGATCCCGGTGGTCAGCGGGGTTCTGGCGATCACCGTCCTGGCGATCGGCGTCGGATTGGGTCTGGGTCTCACCGGACCGATATCCCAGGCCATGCTCCACGACCTTTCGCCCCCGGATCGCATCGGAGAATTGCTGGGTCTGCGCGTCACCCTGCTCAATGCGAGCCACGCGGGTGTTCCCATTCTCTCCGGGGCGGTTGGCGCCGCCATCGGCGTGGCCCCGGTCTTCTGGGTGGTTGCGGCTTGTCTGTTTGCGGGGGGATGGCTGACGCGGGCGCAGTGGAGTCAACCGGATATCCGCCTCGCGGAGCATTGATTTGCGTCAGGCCGGATGAAGGGGGCGGCGGGTGTCTCAGACGGCAATGTAGCCGTAGAGTTCGCGTGCCGAGGCAAAGCGTTCGTTTCGATCCTTGGCGATCAGGCGCGAGTACACGCGCTGCAGTCCCGCAAACTCTTCGGGCAGCGGCGGGGCCGCCTGGGAGAGGTGCTGCGCGGCGATGCCCGCGGCCGTGTTGCCCTCGAACATGTGTCTGCCGGTGAGCATCTGATAGAACATCACGCCCAGGCTGTAGAGGTCGCTGCGGGCATCCAGCACTTCGCCGCGCACCTGCTCGGGGCTCATGTAATAGGGGGTGCCGAGGATGTTGTCGACGCGTGTCAGCTCGAGGTTTTCGTTCAGGTCCTTGGCGGCGCCGAAATCGACAATGGCGGCGTGATGAGCGTCGCGGAACATGACATTGTGCGGTTTGAGGTCGCGATGGATGATGCCGGCCTCGTGGATGGCACCCAGTCCCTTGGCCAGTTGCGCGAGCACCTTCAATGCCTGCATCGGATCCATGCCGGTGCCGATGCGCTCCCTGAGATCACCCTCGCCGAAATATTCCATGGCGAGAAACGCGCGACCATGGTCGAGGCCCTGATTGAAGATGCGGGTGACGTGCTCGCTCTTGACCCGTGAAATCAGCTTGAATTCCTGGGAGAAACGCTTCATGAACTCCGCATCCGAACAAAGCGACGGGTCCAGCACCTTGAGGACCACATGGCCCGGCTCGGCTTCCGGCTCCGCGAGATAGACCTTGGCCGTTGCGCCTTCGCCGATCATCCGCTGGATGCGATAGCCGCGGATCGGCGCGACGACCTCTTCGATACCGGTGCCGATGGCATGCGCTGCTTCAAGCGTTTGGGGGCGGGTCAGTTCACCCGCGGATTCCCTGCGCTTTAGTTCACGCCGCGCATCCTGTTCGCGCACCGCGTCGCCGATGGCGGCGGCAAGCCGCAGCGGGTGCAGGTCGCTTCGCATGAGCACATCGAGCGCGCCGAATTTCATCGCCTTGACGGCGGAGGCCACGGCGTCCTTGTCCGCAAGGAACAGGAGTGGCGGAAGGTTGACGCCGCGTTCGCGAAAGCCCTGAAGCCAATCGGCGCCATCCTCCCCGCCCAGCTGATGGTCCAGCAGCACCGCAGAAAACGCAGACCAGTCAAAGCCCGCCTCGGGCCGGCCGCGCGACTCCGCCTCCCACTGCACGACTTCCACGCCGGGAATCGCCACCTTCAGCAATTCGCCCCGGAGCAGCCGGAAATCGGCGTTGTCATCAATGAGGAGGAGTCGCATGAGAGGTAGTGCGGGCAAAGGGAGATGATACTCCGGCGAAATATGCGGCTGACGTATGGCGCTTGGGGCCGTTTCGTCAAACTCGCGAAAATCGAACCCGAGTG
>CAIUKQ010000494.1 GCA_903899705.1 uncultured beta proteobacterium | reverse complement strand
GCCACGGTCTCCGAAGTCGCCGGCGCGGTCGATGCCGTTCTGCTCGACGCCGGGTACGACGAAAAATACAACCATCCGCCCTACATGAACCGGCGCGGCCACGGCATGGGCGCGGGCTCCATCGCGCCCGGTGACATCGCGGTCGAGAACCCGACGGTCCTTGAAGAGGACATGGTGTTCGTCGTCCATCCCAACCAGTACCTGCCGGAGACGGGGTATCTCCTGTGCGGCGAGCCGGTGCGCGTGACCGCGACCGGCTACGAATCGCTCAGCGTGAAATGGGCCGAGCTTGGCGTGGTGGGGGCCTGAACATGCAAATTCAAGAATCGACGCTCCTCACCGGCCCCTATGACTGGGACGAACGCGTGCTGCCACGCAGCGAATTCGATGCGCGTCTCAAGCTCGTACGAGCACAGATGGCAAAAGCGGGCACCACGATGCTCCTCGTTCACGGTGATCCCCGCGAATACAGCGCGCTTGCGTACCTCACGAATTTCACGCCTAAGAACGGCACGGCGCTCGCGCTGGTGCCGCTCGAAGGGCCGTTGCGAATCCTCTTCTCGGGTACACCCAAGATGATGGATGCGGCGAAGCGCCTGACATGGGTGGAGGATGTGCGGCCGCTTGGCAACGCGCCGAAGAACGTCGGCGAGTCTGTCGGCAAAGGCGAAGTGCTGGCCACCTGGGCCTTCGGCACTCTGCCGCAGGCAATCCACGCCGGCATCACCAAGGCGGTGGCGCCGCGCGCGCTGCTTGCGCTCGATGAAGTGCTCGATGCGGCACGCTGGCGCAAATCGCCCTGCGAACTTGGTTTGATCCGCGGCGCTGCGCGGTATTTGACCATCGCCTCCGAAACCTTCGCCGCGAAAGTGCGTGCGGGCAGCGGCGTGCGCAGCGCCGGCCTTGCGGCCGAGCGCGCGGCCATCGCGGCGGGCGCCCAGGACGCGCGAGTCATGGCCAACCTATCACCCGGTGGTGTGCCATTGCCGCTGGATGAGGTGGGCGACGAGCGCGTGCTCGATCCCGCCAATGCCGGCATCGCCGTGCAGAACCACGGCTATTGGGCGTCGGGCTACCTGAGCGTCGCCCAGAACCTCGGGGCGGGGCACACGCGGGCGCGGGACGCACTCGCCGCCGCACTCGCCGTAGTGCGAAGCGGAGCGCGACTGCCTGCAGGTGTTGTTGCGAACGCCATCGGACTCTCGCTTGATGAAGGGCCGGGCGACCATCTCGAAGCCGGCGCAGTTTATGCCGTGACCAGCAGCGCGACCAAGGCCGGAGAAACGGCCTATGCGTCGGCGCTCGTCGCGGTCAGGGAAGATGGGTGCGAGGAGTTGTGGCGTCAAACGGCATGATGTCGGGGCAAAGGCAGGCCCGGTAACACGAGGGACGATGGCCCAAGATGCCCGCCAGACGGGCGTTTCCCGACATCGGCCACGCCGTTCGTTAATCGAATGGGGCGGGAGACTGCGGCAGCAGCAGTCCGGATTTTGTTCTGGGTTATTTGCCTGGTGATTTGCTTACTGACGTGACCTTTGCCTTGTCGATTTCAACCAATGAGTGGGTCTCCAATGCCCCGATCACGTCGTCTATATTTCGCTCCAAAAGCGAGCAAAGATCGCGCACCGACATGTTTCCGGTCTTCACCAGCAAAAGTTTTTCCGGACGCCCGTGCAGCGTGTGCGAGTAACAGAAATCGATGTCCTTCGATACGACGACGCGCGTGTCATCCGTGGCTTTCCGGGTGATGGAACTGTCAGTCGATTGATTTCCAGAAGGCAAATCCAGCGTGTGGATGGCGTCGTGACCATGTTTTGCCAAAACACCGCATAGTTTGCGCGGCAGTTGGGCGTCAACCAGGAATTTCATGCAAGGGTGAGGTGAATGCTCTTGGCTGCCAGCATTTTCCGCGAATATTCGTGACAAGCGAGAATGTCTTCGCGCTCCAGATCGGGGAACTCGGCCAACATAGTCTCGATGTTATCCCCGCCAGCGAGATATTCCAGCAGGGTTTCAACCGGATAGCGCAAGCCGCGTACGCATGGCTTGCCGTGGCAAATTTCCGGATTTACGGTGATTCTGTGAAGGAGATTCTCGCTTGACATAGGTTGAGTGTACCGTGAATCGATTTGCAAGGAAATTGATGGATGCGACGAGTTGTGGAGGCAAACGGAGTGATGTCGGAGCGACTCTGGTGAATTGAATCTTCTGACAATCCGCCCATGGCCGTCGTGCAACATGTGGTTACCGGGTAATTCTGGATTTAGTTGATGATGCGGCTCACCTGAGGCCAGGGGTCGAAGCCCAGCTTTTTGAACGGTGCCCAGTCCGCCTCGCCCATGCGCTGGAACACGGCCTGTTCCACGCAGTCCTGCGCGCGCATGCGCCGATACCAGGCCGCCACACCGGGCCGGTTCTCCCACATGCGGGACAAGTCGATAAGGTCAAGCCGGATGACATAGGGAATGCACGCGATATCAGCCAGCGACAAGCTGTCGCCGGCAAGGTACTGCCAGCGCTGCATCGATTCCTCGATCCAATCGAGCAGCTTTTCATGGAACTCGATCGACTCGACCACGTACTTCGAATCCATGCCGAGCTTCACCACATCGCGCTTGTACTCGGAGCGCTTCTTGCTCGGCGCCTTGGCGAAATAGGCTTCCCGCTCGGCTTCGCTCTTGTCGGCAAGGGTGGGGCGAAACACCGTGGCAAAACTGATTACCGTGCAGTAGTTGTGCACATACTCGTCGATCAGTTTGTTGAAAAGACGCACTCTGGCCCGCAGATGCGAGTCCACCGGCATCAACGGAGGTGTCGGAAAAACCTCGTCGAGGTAATAAAGGATCACCGAAGATTCAATGACCGGCACACCGTCGTGCACCAGCGTCGGCACCACCGCATTTGGATTCAGCTTCAGATAGCCGGGCGTGAACAGTTGATCTCCCGAGACAATATGCTCTTTTGCCTGCAATCCCTTGGCAACGAGCGCGATGCGCACCTTCTGCGCACATACCGAATTGATGCCGTGATAGAGCTCAAGCATTGCAATGTCTCTCCGTTTGAAAATGATCGGCATTGTGCGCGAAACTGAAACTTCGTATCACGACATCCCCTGATAGTGCTAATTGCCCTGCGAACTCGGTTTGATCCGCGGCGCCGTGCGCTTTCTGACCATCGCTTCCGAAACCTTTGCCGCGAAAGTGCGCGCGGGCACCGGCGTGCGCACAGGACGCGCGCGTCATGGCGAACCTTTCACCCAGCGGTGTGCCATTGCCGCTGGATGAGGCGAGCGACGAGCGCGTGCTCGATCCCGCCAATGCCGGCATCGCCGTGCAGAACCACGGCTATTGGGCGTCGGGCTACCTCACTATCGCCCGCAGTCCCAGTGCGGCGCACGCGCGGGCGCGGGACGCACTCGCTGCTGCGCGGGGCGGGGCGCAACTGCCTGCGGGTGTTGTTGCGAGGAGTTGTGGCGCCAAACGGCATGATGTCGGGGTTCCTCCGCTGAACGAGGGACGATGGCTCAGGACAAACCGGAAGACGAGGGTTTCCGGGCATTGGCAGTACATGAAAATTCGATGAGCGCACCGGGATGGTGCTGTATCGCTCACACCTGCACCTGTGGTCGCCGGCTAAACGAATTATTCCCGCGCGAGGGCGGTCCGTTGCAGCGCTTGTAACTGCGCAAGAGGAATCGTTGAACGAGCATAGCTACCACCCGGTTCCTAACGTTGCATAAGCATTGGGGAAAACCGCCTGCCTTTCTTTGACCAGGAGGCGCAAGGGGCGCTATTGCCCGCCAGCCTGAAAATCGATTCGATTGCCCTGAAGTTGCCCAGTGAGCCCGGGATTGGGGGTCGACGAATCCATCGGATTGGCCATAATCGGTAAATGTGCGCGATTTTGAAACCCAGAATCACAACATAGCAGAGCATTTCATCGACCCATGCGTCTCATGCGCGGAATCTATTTTCCTGTCTTTTCAGAGGGCGCTACTTATCGAAGACCGACCTGGAAAAAATGAAAAAGGAAGTCGCCGCAGCCTACAATTCGTCAACTCCGCAATGAGGACAAAACCGATGCCCATCCAACGCAGCGTATCAGCCCTGATCGGCACACTCTTATGGTGCGCCTCTGCCACGGCGCAGGACTATCCGAACCGCACCATTCGCATTCTTACCGGAACCTCGGCGGGCGGCATGGTCGATAGCTTCGGTCGCAGCCTGGCCAGCCATCTGTCGCAAAATCTGGGCACGCCGGTCGTCCTGGAGAACCGCGCAGGCGGAAGTCACATGATTTCCCATGAGGCCGTGGCGAAAGCCGAGCCCGATGGCTACACACTCTTGCAGAACAGTCAGATCGGACTGGTGTTCGTGCAAGGCACGCACAAGAGCGTTCCCTACGACCCAATCAAGGATTTCACCCACATCACCACCTTGTTCAGTTCGCCGTTCTATCTGCTGGTGCACCCTGCAGTGCCGGTGCGAAGCGTGGAGGAACTGATTGCTTACGCCCGTGCCAATCCCGGCAAACTTAACTACGCTTCCATCGGTGTGGGCAGCATGCACCACCTTGGCATGGAATTGCTCAGCATCAGGACCGGGATCAGGATGGTGCACGTGCCCTACAAGGGATCGGCCCAACTGATGCCGGACATCCTGTCCGGGCAAATTCAACTGATATTCCAGGGGCCGACTTCCAGCATCCCGCCGGCCAGGGCCGGGAAGCTCCATGCGCTTGCCATCACCGGCCCGGAACGCTCCCGTGCCATGCCCCAGTTGCCGACCATGGCGCAAGCCGGGGTCCCTGACTTCAACATCGACTCCTGGTTCGGTCTATCAGGGCCCGCCAATTTGCCGCGGCCGATCGTCGAGCGACTGAACCGGGAGACCGTGAGTTTCCTGAGAAACAAGGAAACGATAGAGAAAGCTGCAGTGGAAAATATCGACCTGTTGCCGGGCACCCCCGAACAGCATGTTGCGCGGGTTCGCAGCGAGATCCCGCTGTGGACCAAAGTGATGCGTGCAGCAGGCGTGCAGCCGGAATAAGCCAGGGACGCCGGCGCGCCGCATTGATTCTCTGCTTACCCAGCAATCCCGGATTTGGGCATCGCCGAGCACACCGGATTGAACCTAGTGACGGATGTGCGCTTTTCAAAAGTTCAAAACATGGCCCATTCGAGAAATTTAGCTGCCGCCATGCGTTCAGCTCGGGTTCGATTTGACTATCAGTTGTCGTCCAGAGGGCCGCTATTGGCAAAAATCGCATGACACCTGAAATCATGAAAAAGATCCGGCTCACCGTCAATGGCCGATCTGTTGAGGTGCAGGAGGGCTCGACCTTGCTCGATGCTGCCCACGCAGCAGGCGTGCATGTGCCCACGCTTTGCCACTATCCCAGACTGCCGTCCCATGCGGTGTGTCGCATGTGTCTCGTCAACGTGGGCGGGCAAGCCCGGCCACAGCCGGCCTGCGTCACCGGGGCCCAGGATGGTGATGTCGTTGAAACGGATTCCCGGGCGCTGCAGGCATTCCGCAAAATGAACACAGAGTGGCTGCTGGCGCGCCATCCGAACGACTGCGGGCGTTGCGAGGTCAACGGCGCCTGCAAGCTGCAGAACCTGATTGCCGAGAATCAGCTGGAGGGCACCTGGGAGATCTTCCCGCGAGGTTCCGAGGAACATCCCGAGCACAGGCTGACTGACCACACCTCGCCGAGCATCTGGCGTGATCTGTCAAAATGCATCGAATGCGGCCTATGCGTGGAAGCATGCGGGGATGCCGGCCAGCAGCAGCACATCATTGGATTCGCCGAGCACGGGTCGGACCGCATGCCCGTCACTGTCTTCGATCAATCCCTTGCCGACACCAAGTGCATTTCATGCGGTCAATGCACGCTGGTGTGCCCGGTGGGCGCCCTGATCGAGACCCCGCACTGGCACGATGTGCTGCACACCCTCGATGCGCGCAGGCGGGTATCCGCTGTCCAGGTGGCGCCGGCCACGCGCATTGCCATCAGCGAAGAGTTCGGCATGAAGCCCGGTACCGTGAGCACGGGCAGATTGATCAACGCCCTGCGTCAACTGGGTTTCGATTACGTGTTCGATACCAATTTTGCCGCCGACCTGACAATCATGGAGGAGGGCACCGAGCTTCTGGGGCGCCTGCGTAATCAGCAGCGCCTGCCGCTCCTCACCTCCTGCTGCCCGGGATGGGTGAACTGGGTTGAAATCAACCGGCCTGACCTGCTGCCGCATCTGAGCACAACCAAATCACCGCAACAGATGCATGGCGCGCTCACCAAGCGGGCGGGCTTCGCGCGCGCGCTGGGGCCCGAATTCGCCGATGGCAGGACGGAGCCGTATGTTGTCAGCGTGATGCCCTGTACAGCCAAGAAAGACGAGGCCCAGCGGCCCGGCGTATCCGGCGATATCGACCACGTGCTCACAACGCGAGAACTGGCCCGGATGATCAGGGCGCGCGGCATTGCCTTTGGTGCGCTGTCGGAAGAAGGGGTTTTCGATCATCCCTTGGGTGAAAGCACGGGTGCCGCCCAGATCTTCGGTGCGTCGGGCGGCGTCATGGAAGCGGTGGTACGCACAGCATCCCATCTCATCGGAAAAAAAGGTTCGCTGGCGCTGGAATGGCATCAACTGCGTGGCGTGAATGAGGGCGTCAAGACGGCAGAGATTCCCGGCATCGGTAAGGTTGCCGTCTGTAATGGCATCGCGACTGCACAACGCATGCTGCAGACCGAAGCCTGGCGGGATGAGTTCGTCGCCATCGAAGTCATGGCCTGTGTGGGTGGGTGCCTGGGCGGCGGCGGTGAACCCAAGTCGATGGACCCGCTCATCCTGCAAAAACGCATGCAGGCCATCTATGAAGTGGACAGAAATTCGCCGCGACGCAGTTCGCATGAAAACCGTGACGTGCAGAAGTTGTACGCCACGGAGTTGAAGGAGCCGAATTCCGTTCGCGCGCACGAACTGCTTCACACGGGCTATGCCGCGCGAAACTCAAAACGATTGCTGCTGATGCGGTTTCTCGATTACGTGGACAGGCGGGATGGCAGCGGTGCTGCGAGCCTGTTTCATCCTGATGCGACGTGGTCGACGGCGTCGCCCTTCGGTGATATCCGCGGCGCAGCGAAAATCGAGGCATTCATCAATGCCCGACTGCCGGTGCGCCACTTCGGCCCGGCCTATACCCGGCATCGAATGGCATCCGCTGCTGATGTTGACGATCTCGGCGTCGTGACGCCCGCCGGCGAGCGCTGCCGGTTCGGCATGGAGACCGAAATACTGCAAGAAGGTAGTCAGTCCCGGATGGTGATCAGAAACTTGGTGCGGCAGATCGTGTAACGACAGACTCGCCAGTTCCCGGTGATAACAATGTCGGACTTTGTCGGCGGATGTGCTTTAGCCCACTGAGGTGGCTCCTGCGTTTGGGGAATATCCGGAGGCGCCAATCCGGCTGATTATTCCCTTCGCATCCGGAAGCGCGACTGACACGTCGGCCCGCATCTATGCAACGGCGCTCAGCAATCAACTCAACCAGCAAGTCGTTCCCGATAACCGGCCAGGTGCCGGAGGCGCCATTGGCATGGAGTTGGTCGCACGAGCTGCTCCCAATGGCTACACCATTGGCTATGCTGGCGCGGGTCCGCTTGCCATTAATCGCAGCGCTTACCCAATCGACCCGGATTTGGACATCGCCGAACACACCGGATTAAACGCAATGACGGATATGCGCTTTTCAAAAGTCCAAAACATGGCCCATTCGAGAAATTTAGCCGCCGCCATACGTTCAGCTCGGGTTCGATTTGACTATCAGTCTGATCCGGCACAGGGGGACGGCGGTGACTGTTTCGCGATAGACCCACAAGGCGGCACGCACGGCGTCCGGACAGACCTAGCTGCTCGATCATCCGCCCAATGGCCTTGCGTTTAACCTGTGGGGCTAGCGCTTTACCCCGAATACGCTTTTGAGAGCATGAATATCCAGATGCGCTTCAGCCAGCAGCTTCTTGAGTTTGGCGTTCTCGCCTTCTAGCACCCTTAACCGTTTCGCATCGGCTACCTCCATGCCGCCAAATTTAGACCGCCATTTGTAGAGCGTGGCGTCGCTGAAACCACCCTTGCGGCACAACTCCTTGACCGCCATGCCGGCCTCAGCCTGTTTGAGAAAACCAATGATCTGCTCTTTGCTGTATTTGCTTGCTTTCATATCCGCCATTCTTCATATTTGACGGGCTTTCTACCTCAATTTGGTACGGCTGGCAGGGGGCAGCTCTGGCCGAGGATGTCGCGGGCGATGCGCACGCCGGTAATGAGGGGCTGGCGGTCGGATTCGGCACCGGGGAAGCTGGCCTTGATGCGCGGGTGGGCGAGGGGATCGGGGGAGGCCAGGGTCAGCTGGCCGCGGGACTCGGGGGGAAATAGCGTCGGACGCTGACCTGTCCAGGATTGATTTGATTGTCCGTTT
>CAIUKQ010000493.1 GCA_903899705.1 uncultured beta proteobacterium | reverse complement strand
GCTCGAATTCAATGCATTGACGAATATGAAACAGAGATAGGGGTGTGACATGAAGGTTTTTTACGATAAAGATGCCGATTTGTCCTTGATCAAGGGACGCAAAATCACCATAGTGGGTTACGGATCGCAGGGGCATGCGCACGCCCTGAATTTGCGCGATTCAGGGATGCAGGTGACTGTCGGCTTGAGAAAAGGTGGCGCGTCCTGGGACAAGGCAAAGAAAGCCGGTCTGAAGGTCGCTGAAGTTGCCGCCGCCGTCAAAAGTGCCGACGTCGTCATGATGCTGATGCCCGATGAAAATATCGCGGAGGTCTATCGCAACGAAATCGAGCCGAATATCAAGAAGGGCGGGACGCTGGCATTTGCTCACGGATTCAATGTGCATTACGCGCAAGTGGTGCCCCGAGCGGATCTTGACGTGATCATGATCGCGCCAAAGGCGCCTGGACACACCGTGCGCGCCACCTATGCGGCTGGAGGCGGGGTGCCCATGTTGATCGCTGTTGCGCAGGACAAAAGCCACAAGGCCCACGGCGTGGCTTTGGCTTACGCGGCGGCAATTGGAGGTGGACGGGCGGGCATCATTGAGACCAATTTCCGCGAGGAAACCGAAACAGACCTGTTCGGCGAGCAGGTGGTGCTGTGTGGTGGCGTAGTGGAACTGATCAAGGCGGGTTTTGAGACTCTCACGGAGGCCGGATACGCGCCCGAAATGGCCTATTTCGAATGCCTCCATGAAGTCAAATTGATTGTTGATCTGATTTACGAGGGCGGGATAGCGAATATGAACTATTCGATATCCAACAATGCGGAATACGGCGAAATCACCCGCGGCCCCAGGATCGTGACGGAAGAGACCAAGCGGGAGATGAAACGCATCCTGGCCGAGATTCAAAGCGGCCAGTATGCCCGCGAGTTTGTCCTTGAGAACAAGGCCGGCGCACCGATGCTGCTCGCGCAAAGGAAGAATCTGGCCGCCCACGGAATTGAGAAAGTGGGTGAAACACTACGCGCCATGATGCCCTGGATCAAAAAAAATAAAATGGTGGATCAATCGCGGAACTAGTCTGCCGCGTTTGCGAGAAGGGAATATTTCAATTTCATCCACCGGGGCGACAATGAAAGCCACTGCCTGTTCAATATCAATTTTCCTTGCGGTTTTGATCCTTGGTTGTGATGGAAAGGTGCCGGAATCCGCCGATGCCAAGAAGATCGGATCGGCACCCAAGCAGACGGTGGACAAGGTTGTCAACGAAACAAACAAGGCGGTGGAGCAGGGTGAAGCCCGCACCCGGGATGCCATCGATGGAAACAAATAGGTGACGCCAATTTGTGCCCGTTGCGGAACCGGTCCGGAATTCCCGAGAAAACCGGTTTGCCGGTCCGCGCGCGGGGCCCCCACTGAATTTCCTGCAAAACGCCGGGGCGATGGTCGCCTGTGCGGCGGACTGGTAGCCGGTGCCTGATTATCAGAAACGCGGATTGCTGACTCCGGAGATTCGCCGACGCGGAATCTACATTTTGCCCAATCTCTTTACGACAGCAGCCCTGTTCGCAGGATTTTACGCGATCGTTCAGGCGATGAATCAGCGGTTTGAGCAGGCGGCGGTCGGTATCTTTGTGGCAATGGTGCTCGACGGGCTGGATGGGCGGGTGGCACGCATGACGCGTACGCAAAGCGCGTTTGGCGCTGAATACGATTCGCTTTCGGACATGGTCTGCTTTGGCGTGGCCCCGGCTCTGATCATGTACGAATGGGCTTTGAAATCCCTGGGCAGACTGGGTTGGATTGCCGCATTTGCGTATTGTGCGGCTGCTGCCTTGCGCCTTGCCAGATTCAATACGAATATTGAAGTGGTGGATAAACGCTATTTTCAGGGATTGCCCAGCCCTGCAGCGGCCGCACTTTGCGCCGGTTTGATCTGGGTAATCGATGATTTTCAGATCGAAAGAGCCGACGTAATCATCGGAATTGCCTGCGCTATAACGGTTTTCGCGGCCATTACAATGGTCAGCAACTTTCCCTTTTACAGTTTCAAGACATTCAACTTGCGGCGAAGCGTCCCGTTCTGGGGGGTCCTACTGATAGTTCTTGCAATGATTGTGGTATCCAGCAATCCGCCGATGATTCTATTTCTGCTTTTTATCGGGTACGGCTGTTCGGGCTACTTTGTCTGGGGATGGCGACGCTGGAGGGAGCGAAAGGCCGTCTAGAGCAGATTGGAGTCGCGCTTTATTGCTGCAACCCTTTGAATACATTAATATTATCCTGAAGCGCTAGTGCGGGCTTCGGGTTCGTGCCCGGTCCTGGAGTAGGCGACCACCAGGGAAAAGCAGATCACCGACAGTAGAACCTCAGTCAGCGCCAAAGACCGGGCAAGGCCTTGCTCGGCAAACCCGCGAACGGCACCTTCCGCGAAATAGGCGAGTACCAGCATGGACGTCCACTGATAGGTATAACGGCTTTTTCGCATGACCCCGAATATGGGAAAAACCAATGGCACGGCCTTCAGAGCAAGCATGGAGCCACCTGGACGCAGGGGTGCAAGCCAGAGTTCCCATGCAAGGCAAAGGAATATCAAAGCGGTCAGCGTGGCGGCTGTAAGCGCGGGGATCCCAGACCGTGCAATCAAGTGCTCATTTCTCCATTACGAGTTTGTCGGATTGGGGCGCTGATTGTATTTCCAGCTTGTCTGCACGGCGCGATAGACGAGGTTTGGATAGGTGGGCTTGCCAAGGCTACCGTTGTATCTTCCCAAAGCCCGCGTCAAGTCGCCACGCTCCAGCTCCAGATAGTGCTTGAGAATGACGCAGCCAAACCGCAAGTTAGTCCTGAGGCTGAACAGGTTATCGCCACGCTGGCCTATCAGGCCGACCCAGAATGGCATGACCTGCATGTAGCCCCGGGCGCCAGCGCCCGATACCGCATATTTTCTGAAATTGCTTTCAACCTGAATGAGTGCAAGCACAACCTGGGGGTCGAGTCCCGCGCGGGTGGCTTCATAGTGAACGGACTTGAGAAAATCCAGACGGATTCGATAATCGGGCAGGCGCCGGTCCAGGCGTTTCGACATCTCTGTCAACCATTCAACGGCCTCGGCCGAATCCGAGAAGCCATGTCGCGGCGATACGTCGTCAGCGACTGACGCAGCCAGTCCGGCGCGAACGCTTGCCGCCAGGGGCTCGTAAATCTGCGCACCGGCGTGAATGTCACCAGACATTGCCGACGCCATGACACCGATGCAGAAAATAATGTGCTTCAGCACAATAGTTTTTTTATTTCCTCTAACGCGGTATCAAGAGGGATCTGACGGGATTCACCGCCCCTGCGAGGCTGGTACTCGATCATGCCCGATTTGAGGCCACGTTCCCCGATTGTTATCCGATGGGGAATTCCCAGAAGTTCCATTTCTGAAAATATTACTCCGGGACGCTCATCGCGGTCATCCAACAGAACCTCAAACCCCGCCTGCTCCAACTGCAGATGCAATGAGTCCGCTGTGTTCCGAACCAGTTCGCTTTTTTGGTATCCAATCGGGACCAGCACAACAAGAAATGGCGCGATTGACGACGGGAAAATGATTCCGCGCTCGTCATGGCCCTGCTCAATGGCGGCTCCGACGATGCGCGTGATGCCTATGCCATAGCAGCCCATTTCAAACGGCCTGGATGCACCACGCTCGTCAAGGAACACTGCTTTCATGGCTTCTGAATATTTGGTCCGAAGTTGAAAGATATGCCCTACTTCGATGCCGCGAACGAGTTCCAATGTCCCTTTACCGTCTGGACTCCGGTCCCCCTGTACGACATTGCGAAAATCGCCAATATTGTCGGACGCCAGTTCAGGCAGTTCCGCCGTGCCCCAGCTTACACCTGCCAGGTGGTAACCCTCCTTGTTTGCGCCGCAGACAAAATCGCTCATCTGGATGGCGGACCGGTCGGCGAAGACGGTTATGGGTCCTGTGCGGACGGGCCCAATGTAGCCGGCGGGACATGCCAGCATCTTTGTTATTTCGTCATCGCTCGCGAATCTGAAAGCGCCGATTGCCCGCGCGACCTTGATTTCATTGAGGGTGTGGTCTCCACGAAGCAGGAGCATTGCGAATCGGGACGGCAAATCCTGGAGCTGCGAATCGCGAACTATTGCGATAGCCTTCACGATATTGTTGAGTGAGACCTTCAAAAATGCAGCCACGTCCTCGCACCGTTTCTGGCCCGGTGTGGCAATCTCCCTGAATGCCTCCGCTGCCGCCTTGCGATTTTCTTCAGATGGAAGGGCTTCCGCCAGTTCCACGTTGGCGGCATAGTCGGATGCAGGGCAGTATGCGATGGCATCCTCACCGGATTCGGCAAGCACGTGAAATTCATGAGATCCGGTGCCGCCGATCGATCCGGTATCGGCTCTTACAGCCCGAAAGTGCAGGCCCAATCGCGTAAAAATGCTTGTGTAGGTCTCGTGCATTTTCAGGTATTCGCGTTGAAGGTCCTCGTAATCTGCGTGGAACGAGTAACCATCTTTCATGGTGAACTCCCGTCCCCGCATCACTCCGAAGCGCGGGCGTATTTCGTCCCTGAATTTTGTTTGAATCTGGTAAAAATGCCTCGGAAGCTGCCGGTAGCTTCGCAGCTCCCGTCTTGCAACGTCTGTGATGACTTCCTCATGTGTCGGGCCGAGGCAAAAGGCCCGGTCATGGCGATCTTTGAGGCGCAACAGTTCCGGGCCATATTGCTGCCAGCGACCGGATTCCTGCCAGAGTTCTGCCGGTTGGACCGAGGGCATGGAGAGTTCCACGGCCCCCGCTCTGCCCATTTCATCGCGAACGATGGCCTCGACTTTGCGAAGAACCCGCAAACCCATCGGCATCCAGGTATAGATCCCGCCGGCAAGCCTCTTGATCAGCCCGGCGCGCAGCATCAGTTTGTGGCTGACGAGCTCTGCTTCGGCCGGGGCTTCTTTGAGGGTGGAAATGAAGAATGTGCTTGAGCGCATGTACTAAAGCCCTGCTGAACCCTGAATTCTACTAGGGAACGATCCACAAGGGGCTGAAAATGCGTGAATTGTCAGGGGGAATGAAGGACGTGTCGAGTGATTGCCGGCATGCGGGAAAAATTTGAGATTTGGTCCGAAAAAAACAATTCGCGCTGATGTGCGCAGGGGGCGCAACATTTGATCGGTGAATTGTGAAAGAATCGGCACGGTGCATTAGCCTGCAAGGCTGAACATGCTTGACAAAGACGGCTATCGACCAAATGTCGGGATTGTCTTGTGTAATTCCCGCAACGAGGTGTTTTGGGGAAAGCGAATTCGGGAACATTCCTGGCAATTTCCCCAGGGTGGAATTGATCACGGTGAAACGCCTGTCGAGGCGATGTATCGGGAATTGCGGGAAGAAACCGGTTTGCTGCCTGATCATGTGCGAATCCTGGGCCGCACGAGGGAATGGCTTCGGTATGAGGTTCCATCGCAATGGGCGCGACGGGATTGGCGCGGGGTTTATCGCGGACAGAAGCAGATATGGTTCTTGTTGCGCCTGATCGGTCGGGACAGCGATGTTTGCCTGCGGGTGTCGCCCAAGCCCGAGTTTGACGCCTGGCGGTGGAACGAATATTGGGTGCAGCTCGAATCTGTCATTGAGTTCAAGCGGGAAGTCTATCAACGCGCGTTGTCGGAGCTTGCCCGGTACCTGGAACGGGACGCGAAGCATCACGACACAGGTGGTCGCAATCGCGTTTGCGAAGAACTGGACAAGCAGTAGTTCTCTGTGACTTCAGGTAAATTTGAACGTCGCCGGGGGATGTCGTTGATTTGCGTCTCAATGAACGATAGACTCGTCAGTTGCAAAATGCACAGCTCATCAATTGGAGGTGGTTACTATGGCACTCAAAGGCAGCAAGACACACGACAATCTCAAAGCCGCGTTCGCGGGTGAATCCCAGGCAAATCGACGGTACCTGTATTTCGCAAACAAGGCTGACGTGGAAGGGCAGAACGATGTGGCCGCATTGTTCAGGTCAACGGCAGAAGGTGAAACAGGCCACGCCCACGGGCACCTTGATTACCTGGCCGAAGTCGGAGATCCGGCAACTGAACTGCCGATTGGTGGTTCCCGCCTGAACCTGACAGCGGCGGTTGCCGGCGAAACGCACGAGTACACCGACATGTACCCCGGGATGGCAAAAACGGCGCGGGGCGAAGGCTTCGCGGAGATCGCGGATTGGTTTGAAACACTGGCCAAGGCCGAGCGCTCCCATGCAAATCGCTTTCAGAAAGCGCTGGATCAACTGACCGATTAGCGGTTTCTTTCCGGCTGTATGCATAGCGGACCCGAGCGGTCCGCTATTTTTTTGCTGATTTGTCATGAGCGCTAGTGATGTCATGCATGCTGCAGATCATCATCATTCCGTCAATGTCACGACATCTGGACGTAGCAAAGGTGCAGGCATGATCAATGTCATACATGCTCTGCGGCACCGCGCCCGCTTCGCGCGAGCCGCGTTCGCAATGATCGCCGCAATTGCGATTGGTTCTCCCGCATATGGGCAGATATTCGGTCCTTTGGACAAGGATTTCGAGGAAAAGCCATGGGAGGAGCAAAAGCAACTCCTTCCGGGTTTTCCCAAAGATGCGAATTTGAAGCAAATTGACGTCGGGCCCGTCACCAGTTTCAGGTTTTATGTGGACGCGGAATCCGTCAATGTCGGCACCGACGGGGTGGTGCGATTTGCCCTTGTTGCGCGCAGTGATGGCGGCGCGAACAACGTGAGCTTCGAAGGCATACGCTGCGATACGCAGGAACGGAAGATCTATTCGGTCGGTCGACCGGATGGATCCTGGGTTGTCGCAAGAAGCCCTTCTTGGGCACCAATGGCAAGGCAATTCGTGAATCCCGTGCACACGGTTCTGTACGAGGACTATTTCTGTCCGGAGCGGCAAATTGTTTCAAGTACTTTTGAGGCGGTGGAAGCCGTGAAGCGCGGCGGTCATCCGCGCGGTCGAACAAAGGGAAGGTGACTATCCCTTCGGCCTTTTCTAAAGGCAGACCAGATTGTCCCTGTGAATCAACTCGGGCTCGTCTATGTAACCGAGGATGGATTCAATCCGGTTTGATGGCATACCAGCGATTCTTCGTGCTTCCTGCGAAGCATAGTTAACAAGGCCTCGGGCAACCTCGTTGCCGTTCTGCGAGAGACATGCAACCAGGGCGCCGCGTTCAAAATCGCCGTCTACCGTTCTGACGCCAATGGGCAGCAGGCTCTTGCCATCGTTGACGAGTGCTTCCACGGCGCCGTTGTCCAGATGCAGAAAGCCCGACACCTGCACATGATCGGCAAGCCATTGCTTGCGTGCCGCCAACGGTGTGGTGGAGGCCTTTAACAGTGTCCCGATTCGCTTGCCATTGGCGAGATGAACGAGAACATCCGGTTCCCTCCCTGACGCGATGATGGTGTGTGCACCACTGCGTGCCGCGCGCTTCGCCGCTAGGACTTTGGTGAGCATTCCACCCTTTGCGAACTCTGAGCCGACACCGCCGGCCAGTTCCTGCAGCAACGGATCCCCGGCCAGTGCTTCCGGCACGATTTTGGCGCCGGGAGCTCTTCGGGGATCAGCGTCATAAAGGCCGGCCTGATCGGTCAGGATAATCAGGACATCCGCTTCGATGAGATTGGTAACCAGCGCACCCAGCGTGTCGTTGTCGCCGAGGCGTATTTCGTCTGTAATGACCGTGTCATTTTCGTTGATGATCGGGATGATTCCCAGATCGAGCAGTGTCAATAGCGTGGATCTGGCATTCAGATATCTGGCGCGGTCTGCAAGATCCGCGTGCGTCAGGAGGATCTGCGCGGTGACGAGTTGGTGCTTTCTGAAACTGCTTTCATATACCTGCACCAGCCCCATTTGTCCGACGGCAGCAGCCGCCTGCAATTGGTGAATTTCACTGGGTCGTTTCTGCCATCCCAGCCTTTGAATGCCCTCTGCAATGGCGCCGCTTGAAACAAGCACGATCTGACTTCCCATTTCCCTGAGTTTGGCGATCTGCGCCGCCCAGGCGGAAATGGCGTTCGAATCCAGCCCGGAACCGTTATTGGTAACCAGTGAACTTCCCACTTTTACAACAATCCTGCGGTAGCGTTCGATCATGTTCCGGATTCTTGCCGCGTTTTCTCTATGAATTTCATGATCTCAAAACATAATTCCCTGCAACCGTCGCCGGTCATGGCCGAGATTGCGAAGTGCGGACCTTTCCAGCGCATTGCCTTGATGAATTTTTCCACCGTCTTTGCCTGGACCTTCGAGTCCAACAGATCAATCTTGTTGACGATCAGCCATCGGGGCTTTTCATAAAGAGTCTCGTCGTATTTCTTGAGTTCCAGGGCTATGGCTTTTGCGTCCTTCACAGGATCCGAATCGGGATCAAACGGGGCAATATCGACTAGGTGCAAGAGCAGGTGGGTCCTTTGGAGGTGCCTCAGAAACTGATGGCCAAGACCTGCGCCCTCGGCTGCGCCTTCAATGAGCCCCGGAATGTCCGCAATGACGAAGCTCCGGTTCGTATCTACCCGCACGACACCGAGGTGGGGCTGCAGTGTGGTGAACGGGTAGTCGGCGACTTTGGGCCGCGCGCTCGAAACGGCGCGAATGAATGTCGATTTTCCGGCATTGGGCAAGCCAAGAAGTCCGATATCCGCAAGAATCTTGAGTTCGAGTTTGAGTTTTCGGTGTTCGCCGGGTTCAGCGGGCGTCGATTGCCGTGGAGCCCTGTTGATGCTGGTTTTGAAATTGATATTTCCCATGCCGCCACGCCCGCCTTTCGCAAGCAAGGCGACCTGCTCATGCTGGGATAGGTCGGCTATCAGTTCCCCGGCCTCGCTGTCATTGATGACCGTGCCAACGGGGACCCTGAGATACACGTCATCCGCGCCTGCGCCGTTGCACTGCGAACTTCCGCCACGCTCCCCGTCTTTTGCCCTGTGAAGGCGAGCAAATCGGTAGTCGATCAGGGTATTGATGTTGCGATCGGCAATCGCAAAAATGCTCCCGCCACGACCGCCATCACCTCCATCCGGCCCGCCGCGGGGAATGTATTTTTCCCTGCGAAACGAGACTGCCCCGTTGCCGCCTTTGCCGGCAAATACTTCAATCACGGCCTCGTCAATGAACTTCATGGGTCAAATCACAATTTTAAGGAATGGTTTGTCTGAATCCGGGCGCGCTGCGCCTGTTTGTATCTCACTTCGATCATTGCCATAGATACAGTTCAAGGATACGCCGCCATTTGTACCCTCAATCCGGGATCGCCGTTCGCTCGGCTCTTTTCCACTTTTCGAATTGTCGAAAATAAGCCTGACTACCAAACAAAAAAGCCCTATCAAAAGATAGGGCTTTCAGGGATTGCGCCTGATCAAGCAGGCAATATGCTGACCACGTTTTTCTGCATGGGGCCGCGTACACCAAACAGTACCCGACCTTCAATCAGGGCAAACAAGGTGTGGTCCCTGCCTATGCCGACGTTGTCACCGGGATGAACACGCGTTCCCCTCTGCCGCACAATGATGCTGCCTGCGGTTACGGTTTCACCACCAAACCGCTTGACGCCGAGTCGCTTCGATTCGGAATCACGCCCGTTGCGGGAACTGCCTCCAGCTTTTTTATGTGCCATTTAAGTTTCCTTCTATCTGCAATGTCGTTCGTTTTGCCAGGCGCTGCGATTAAAATCGGACTGCAACCCATGAAATCACAATGGATTCAAGTGCCTGTAATTGTTTTTGTGGCCATTCGGTGAGGCTAGCCGGAAATGCCGGTAATCTGGATCTCTGTGTAAGCCTGCCTGTGCCCCTGGTGTTTCTGATAATGCTTGCGCCTGCGCATCTTGAAAATTGACACCTTTTCCAACCGGCCATGGCCGAGGATTTTAGCGGTGACCGAAGCGCCTGCGAGCAACGGTGCCCCGACCTTGATGTCGTCGCCACTACCAACCGCCAATACCTGGTCAATGACCAGAACGGAGTCGATTTCAGCCAGGAGTTTTTCGACCTTGAGCTTGTCGCCGTCGGTTACGCGGTATTGCTTGCCGCCGGTTTTTATGACTGCATACATTTGAAGCCCCTAGGAATCAGGAAAACATTAAATTATACATACCCTTATGGGAATGGTCAAAGACGAACTGTGATACTCTTCTCGGCGCTGGGAAGGTCCCACGTACATTTCATGACGTCCCGTCCTTGGATGGGGAGATGCGTGGGAAGACGAGGTGGCCGCGGCCTTTCCCGGTCTGATCAATTTGCGCTAGTTTTGCCTTGCAACTCTCCGAAATACGATCCCTAATTGCCGAGGAAATGAAATCGGTCGATGCGCTTATTGAGCGTCGATTGAGTTCTGACGTCCCTTTGGTCCGGCGCATCGCTGAGCACATTATCGGCGGGGGCGGCAAGCGTCTGCGACCAGCGCTGGTCATTCTTTCCGCAGGTTGCTTCGGTTACCGTGGAACCGCGCACCACGAGCTTGCGGCCGTGGTCGAATTCATTCACACGGCAACCCTGCTGCACGATGACATCGTTGACGAATCCGATCTGCGTCGTGGAGCCCAGACGGCCAATGCCCGGTTCGGGAACGCACCCAGCGTTCTGGTCGGGGATTTTCTTTATTCCCGGGCATTTCAAATGATGGTGAGCGTGGGAAATATGCGGGTGATGTCGATCCTGGCCGATGCCACCAATTCGATTGCGGAAGGTGAGGTGCTGCAGCTTATCAACGCGAGGAACGCAGCGGTATCCGAGGAAGACTATCTGGCCGTGGTCAGGCGAAAAACCGCCAAACTGTTCGAGGCGGCGGCAGGAATTGGAGCAATTATTGCCGGTGCGAGCCTTGAAGATGAATGCCTGTTGTCGCATTACGGTTTGCATGTCGGCACCGCTTTCCAGCTGATCGATGATGTTCTGGACTACTGCGGCGACAGCGAGGAAACGGGCAAGAGCCTTGGTGATGATCTGAGCGAGGGAAAGCCAACTTTGCCGTTGCTCCGGGTGATTCAGAACGGAACCCGCGAACAGGCCACGCTGGTTCGCCACGCCATAGAAACTGGCGGTCGTGCGGATTTTGAACCCGTCATGCAGGCGATCAGGGACACTGACGCCATTCAATACACACGGGAAAAGGCGCAATCGGAGGCTTCGCTGGCCTGCGTCGGAATAGAGCGCCTCAAGGAATCGCCTTATCGCAACAGCCTCCTTGAGCTCGCGAAATTTGCAGTGAATCGGAATCACTGAGAGCCGGCCGGGAAAATCTTATCGCATGGCCAAATCCCTTTTGGCATCCGGCTGAGCTACAATTAGCCTCCTCGTTATTGAAATCCAACGGATTGAATTGTTTTCGAAGGTTCCATGGTGGTCGATTCTTTCAAGAATGCCCCAGGATATGACGACGGGTCCGCAAATTCGGGGTGTAGCTCAGCCTGGTAGAGTACTGCGTTCGGGACGCAGGAGTCGGAGGTTCGAATCCTCTCACCCCGACCAAATGTTGGTCAATTTAACGAGATTGTCGCGGCCCGAGTAGCGGCCCGGATTTCCGCCAGCG
>CAIUKQ010000492.1 GCA_903899705.1 uncultured beta proteobacterium | reverse complement strand
TGATGGCGGCAAACACCGCGTCAATCAGGTGCTGGTCGTCGATCGGCTTTTCCAGGAAGTCGAATGCACCGTCGCGCATCGCGCTGACAGCCATGGACACCCGGCCGTGGCCGGTGATGAAGATGACGGGCATTTCCATGCCGGCTTCGCGCATGCGACGATAGACTTCGATGCCGGAGAGTTCCGGCATGCGCACGTCCATCAACACACAGGAGGCATCCGGCATTTCCTCGAGAAACGTCACCGGACTTGCATAGGTCACGAGGTCCAGACCCACGGTTTTCAGCAGTAGGCGCGTGGATTCGCGCACGGCGGCACTGTCGTCCACCAGCACAACGCGATGATCACTGTCGGAACCCCCGGGCAAGGGCGATGAATTTCTGCCCGTTGAACCTGATGCGTTCAGCATGGATCCTGATTCCTTCTGTTTTCGAATCGTTGCGGTCTGCCGGAGCCATGACTTTGTGCAGGTCGGCGACCGCGCCTGGTGGGGCATATTATTCAACAATTCAGCGCTGGAGGGGCAATTCGAACCGGCAGAATGTCGGGCTATGATGGGCGCCCTTGCGGCACCATCAATTGCGCAACCTTGAAACGGCGTCCCGACCAGTGAAATTCCCAGGCTCTTTTCCCCCATTACGGATGCCGTTTCTGGTGGCAATGGGTGGAATTGCGGTCACCCTCGCGGCGGCCGCATTTTTCCGTTGGGATGCTGACCACGAAGCGCAGGAAAAATTCGACCTGAGATCAAGGCGCTACGCGCTGGCGGTCCAGTTTTGTCTGCAAGAGGCGCTCAGCGCCTCGCGCAGCATCAGCGCCGTCGCGCAGAAGGATGAAGGGAGGGATTTATCCCTTCTGAGATCCCTGGCGGCGACCGGCGAGAATGAATTGGCGCCGCTGCACAGCATTCGCTGGATTGCATTTCTGGCGGCGCCGGTTGGGGAGGCATCCGGGAGCGCCTCCCCCGCCCAGCCTTTATCGGCAGAGGTGGTCGCCGCCGGCCGCATGTCGCCGGTTGCGGAGGGCGGCCGGCTGCCACTGACACCCGGGCTTGCGTCGGCGGTGCATGTTTCCTCGGCATTCGGCAAGCCGGCCGTCTACCTGCCGGAGGGCGAGAAGGGCATCGGCCTGCCGCTCTACCTGCATCCTGTCCTGCGGCAAGCGTTGCCCTCCATTCCCATGGTGCTGGTCGTGGCCCTGGATGAGGGCATGCTGGTCAAGGCGGGATTGGAGGAGTTTCTCGCGAGGGATGGCGAGACGCCGATCGGCCATTATTCGATCCGGGTGCTCGCAAAGGCCGTTGACGACCCTGGCGCGCGCGAACGCCTGCTGGTGGAATCTTCGAATCTTGAGCGTCCATTGCAACCGGGCTCGCAGAACCTGTTTGCCACCGGCACGAATTTGCTGGAGCACGAGAGCAGCATCGACCTTGATGGAACCCGTTACCGGATTCTGACCGCGGTCCCGCGGGTGGAGATCGAAGTGCTGCAAGATGGTGTCAGCTGGTGGTTGCTGATCATTGGCCTGCTGGGCACCCTTGTTTTGTCGCTGGCCATCGTAAAAATCGCCCGCGCGCGCAATGTGGCCGAAGACACCTCGCGCCAGTTGGGCAGCCTGGTGCGAAGCAGCGAGGCGCGTTTTCGCAACCTTGTGGAGTCCACGCGCGACTGGATGTGGGAGACCAGCGCATCCGGAGAAATCACATTTTCCAGCGGACGGGTGCACGCGCTGCTCGGCGTCACGCCGAGGGAGATCGTCGGCAAGCGCTGTGCCGAATTCGGATTCGCCATAGACCTGCAGCGCGCCGCCGCCTCCGGTGCGCGTGTTGAAATCGTGGTCACGCGCCGGGACGGCCTGGAGGTGCGCCTGCAATGCGCCTGTTCGCGATTCAATGACGAACACGGCCAGCTGGCGGGGTACCGGGGAGTCTGCAGTGACATCACGGAAGCGCGGATGAGCGCCGACCGGCAGCGCGTGCTGGAACTGGAACTCAACCGGATGGACAAGATCGGCACACTCGATCATGTGATGTCCATGGTGGCGCACGAGCTCAACCAGCCGCTGGCGGCGGTGGCCAGCTATTGCGGCGCCTGCGTGAGGATGCTGCGGGGAAAGACCACGGACCTTGACGAGGTGATCTCCTCCATGAATGCCGCGGCCAGCCAGGCGCAGGTGGCCGCGGCAACGGTCCGCGGCATCCGCCAGTTCATCGTGCACAAGGAACCCAGCATCGGTTCGCATCGCGTCGAGAGCATGATTCGAAGCGCGATTTCTCTGGCTGCGTTCCGCCTGGATCGCGCGGGCATACGGGTGGAGTCGGCGCCTTCCCCCAATCTGCCGGCAGTGCTTGCCGATGAGATCCTGATTGTCCAGGTGTTGCTCAACCTGCTGCATAACGCGATCGACGCGGTCGGCGAACTGCGCGATCCGCGCATCGTGGTGAGGGCGGAACGGGTGGAGGAGGGCCGTGTTCGCGTGTCAGTGGAGGACAACGGCCCTGGCATGACCGACGAGCAACTGGCGCGCTGCCTGGAGCCCTATGTGACCACCAAGAGCACGGGGTTGGGACTGGGCCTGTCCATCAGTCAGGCCATCGTGGAATCCCACGGCGGCATTCTCAAGCTCACGCGAAATCCGGTTAGCGGCTGCACTGCGGAATTCACACTCGAAGCCGATCCGGCTTTGCAGGCCCCCCCGGATTCAAGCCGTATGCTGTCGCGCAGCCGCAACTGAAGCTGCGTTTGCGCCGGGCCGGCTATCTGGCGGCGAGCGCCTGCTCGATCGCGTCCTTGAAGCGCTCATAGGGTTGCGCGCCGGTAACGATCACGCCGCCCGTGGCGATGTCGCCACCGTCCGTCTTGGTGATGATGAAGCTTGGCGTTGCATTGATGCCCACCGACCTTCCGCTGGCAAGTCCGGCGTTGATCCGGGCGGACTGCTTGCCCGATCCGAGGCATTGCTCGAATGCCGCGGACTCCAGTTTCAGTTTCTTCGCGTATTCCGGATACAGGCGCAGTTCCAGGTTGGGTGACACCTCGAACAGGATGTCGTGCATCTCCCAGAACTTGCCCTGCTCGGCGGCGCAGCCCGCGGCCTCGGCGGCCTTGCGCGCCTTGGGGTGCATCTGCTCCAGCGGAAAATCGAGGAACACATAGCGCACCTTGCCCGAGTCGACGTAGTCGCGTTTGATTTCCGGCAACGTGGTCTTGTTGAACCGCTGGCAGAACGGGCATTCGAAATCGGAGAACTCGATGATGGTCACGGGCGCATCGGCGCGGCCCAGCGAGGGTGCGCCGGCAAGATTTATTTTTGCGGTCACGGCACCGGTCACGGCACCGTTCGCGGCCGGGCCCGTTGGTTGGGTCTGGGCTTGCGC
>CAIUKQ010000491.1 GCA_903899705.1 uncultured beta proteobacterium | reverse complement strand
TGTGCGCCGTGCAGATTTCTTGACCATTGAAAACTCCTTCTCGCCATTCCGTCTTCGGAATAGCATTGTGCGCGGAGTTTCCACTTATAGTGCCGTTCAAATTTTCGGGGCCACTTCTGCGCATGTACAAGGCCGAAGGGATGTCAACACCGGCCATCCGTTGGCGTCCCTACCAGCTGAGTCCCTCGGTGCCGGCATCCGGCGTCGACCGCGACCCATTCGTCACTGAACAATTCGGCGTCGTTGGACGGGACCGCATCTACACCCGTGTCAGGGCCATCGGCAGGCAGCTCGGAATCCATTTTGCATTCGAGAAAATTTCACGCCAACCCAATTCCCTTGCGGCGCACAGCCTGATCGCACTGGCCGAAAGCTATGACAATCAATGCGTTGTGGTTGAGGCCCTGTTCAACGCATTCTTTGTGGATTGCCTGGATCTGACCGATGACACCGTGCTCCTGGCGCTGGCGGTAAAAGCCGGTTTGCCCGAAAAGGCGGCGAGTGCGGCGCTTGCCAGCGTGGAGGTCCGCAAGCGAGTCATTGCGGAAGAACTTGAGGCGCGAAAACTGGGCGTTCAGGGCGCGCCGCTGTTCATATTCAATAACAGGATCGAACTCTCCGGTGCCCAGGAGCCGGAAATCCTGTTGCAAGCCATGAAGGATTCGAACGGGGACATGGCCGCCGCCTGAGTGGCGCTGCCGACTGAAGGCGGGTATTTAGCCTGCCTTGCCTATCCGGGTGAGCAACCGGTCCAGGCGATCCGCGAATGCCTTGCCATCGGCTGCCGAAAACGGTGGAGGCCCTCCGGTTTGTACGCCCGAGGCGCGTACTTCTTCCATGAATTTGCGCACTGAAAGACGTTCTTCGATATTGTCTGGCGTGTAGGCGTCGCCGCGAGGATCGATGACCTGCGTGCCGCGCTGCAGTGCCTGGGCTGCGAGGGGAATATCCGCCGTGACCACCAGATCGCCCGGCTGCGCCAGTTCTGCGATGCGATTGTCTGCCACGTCAAATCCCTGCGGCACCTGTATCGCCTTGATCCAGACGGAACGCGGTGTTTTCAGCATGCGATTGGCGACCAGCGTCACCATGATCTGCCGCCTGTCCGCGGCGCGGAACAGGATCTCCTTGACGATGCCGGGGCATGCGTCGGCATCCACCCAGATCTGCATCGGCTGCAATGTCCCGGCCTCAGGCAAGGAGGGCGCGAGCGTCCTGGTTGAGGCGCCGGATGGTGGCTCCAATGGCATCGGCTGTTGTGCCGCCTGCAATCAGTTCGCGCGACACGTTGGGAAGAATCCGGCCGCGCGCGGTGGCCATGCGCACCCGGCAATCATCGATGGTGGCTCCTTGCGCACCGATCCCCGGGGAAAGAATGAACGAATGCGGCAATGCGGCGACCACCGGCCCGGCGTCCGTACAGGTTGCGCCGACAACCGCACCGATGGTTCCGGTCGCATTGCCATTCAATTGTTGATTGAACTCGCTGATTTCAGCGCTCATGGTTTCCCAGACCATCCGGCCGTCCGCCATGCGTGCGGTTTGCAGGGCTTCACCCTCAGGGTTTGACGAACGCACCACGACAAAAATCCCACAACCATGTTTCGCCGCGAGTTCGAAGGATGATTTGAGCGCCTTCACGCCGAGGTAAGGCGAGAGTGTGATGGCATCAACGCGGATCGGGCTGGACGGGTGGAAGTAGGCGTGGGCGTATGCATCCGCGGTCGAGTCGATATCGCCACGCTTGACGTCCAGCAAAACCGGCAGTTCCTTTGATCGGGCGATCGCCGCGAGTTCTTCGATGGCTTTGACGCCGGCGCTGCCAAAACGCTCGAAGAAGGCCGATTGGGGTTTTACAACGGCGATTTCAAAATTGGCCGACTGCATGATCAGCTTTCCGAATTCAAATGCCCCCTCGGCCGAATCCGGGAGGCCGCATTTCGCGAGTGTCGCGGCAGACGGATCAATGCCCGCGCAAAGAGGGCCGAACCGGATCATCCGTTGCGTCAGGCGTGTGGCGAAGTCAGTCATGAAGGTGTCAATCCGTTGGTATGTGACGATGATTTGTATGTCCGGAAGTCTACAGGAGCGTGTCACCCCGCGAAATGAGGCGCGTCCAGCGCCTGCCATTTTCCAAGGCACGGAACTCCAATCAGCCACTTTGTTTGTGTGGCATTTTTGACCGGTATCCGCTAACGTTGCCGCGTTTCGCAGGTTCCCGAGAAACCGAATGGCCCTTGGAGGTGACATGGCTGAGAAATTGCTGTTGGTGGCAGGCGCTGTGTGTGCCGCCCTTTGGAATGCGATTGCGGCCGGCCAGACATATCCGGTCAAACCCGTGCGCATCATTGTTCCCACCTCGGCGGGCGGCCTGAACGACCTCACCACGCGCGCCATCACGCCCAAACTGCAGGAGCAGCTTGGGCAGCCGGTGGTGGTGGAAAACCGCCCGGGCGCGGATACCATGATCGGAACTGAAATTGCCGCGAAGGCACCCGCGGACGGTTACACATTGATCAATGTTTTCGACAATTTCCCGCTCAATCAATTTCTGGTGAAAAACGTGCCTTACGACGCGGTCAGGGATTTCACGCCGATCTCGCTTCTCGTTCGTGGACCGCAGTTGATCGTGGTGCCGGCCCAACTCGGTGTAAAGACCCTGGCCGAATTCATCCAACTGGCAAAGAGCAAACCCGGAGCCCTCAATTACGCGACGGCGGGTGCGGGTTCCTCCAGCCATCTGGTGGCGGAGTTGCTGAAATCCACAGCCGGGATTGAACTGCAACCGGTGCACTACAAGGGCGGCGCGCCTGCCGTCACCGATCTTCTTGGCGGGCAGGTTCAGCTGATGATCGCCGGCTTCGGCGTGGTGCTACCGCATGTCAAGTCCGGAAAATTCATCGCATTGGGCGTGACGTCGCTTGCGCGGATGTCCGTGGTGCCCGGTGCCCCAACAGTTGCCGACACCTATCCGGGATTCCAGACCCTGTCGTGGGTTGGCATGCTTGCCCCGGCAAAGACGCCGGGCGCGATCATCAGCCGTCTGAACGCCGAGGTGAACAAGACCTTGCAGGATGGTGAAGTGAAGTCGCGCATTGATGCGCTGGTCTATGAGCCGGTGGGCGGATCACCGGAGGTATTTTCGAAATGGCTCGCCGAGCAAACCGAGTTGTGGGGACGGGTCATTCGCGAGCGGAAAATAACGCTCGATTGAAGCAACGCGGGATGCCGCCTGCCACCCGAGTCGCGGATTTGCAAAACGACGCGCGCTAACGAGACTCGAAGCGGCTCGCGTAGATGATGATCTCCTCGTCGACAACAATTCCCGGAATGACGCTGCCGGGTGGGCTGTAGATGAACGTGCCTTCGCTGATGCCGTGTCCGCCGCAAATACCGCTGCCTGCGAACACCACCCACATGCGGTGGTCATCGGCCTTGCCACCTGCGAGCTTTGCGCCGGCGGGGATGCGCATCATTTCCACATCCGGGCCACCGGCATTGAATCTCGCGAGCGGCTTGGTCATTACGCCCGCTGCCAGCTTTGATTCAAGCCAGGGAAAGCTGTCGGTATGAAACTGCACCGGCGCGCGAAATCGCGCCGGCGGATATTGTGCGGGGCCCCCTTGAACCTGCTCGAGCAGCGCCTCGAAGCTGTCCTGCTTTCTGCCGTCGGCCCAGATGAACTGCCCGGTGGCGCGGTCCATTTCACCCCGCCCTTTCAATTGTTCACCCGCGACGCCACATTCCGCGTCCGTGGGAAAACAGCCCCAGCTCGGGCCCTGTGTCTGGATGGTGCAGCTGGCCAGTTCTTCGGAAAGCGACTCCGTCGGGCCGTAAAAAACACCCTCCGGAAAATAAGCAAAGTCGCCGCTGCCAAGGCGCATCGGGCCGTATTTTGTTTTTCCCTCGATGACGAAACGCAATTGATCGAAGGTATGGCGGTGGGGCGGTGAGTAGTAATCCTCCTGTTTTCGCCGGCTGAAGCCGCAGCGAAAGCGCCGGCCATCCCTGGGGTCTTCAAACTCTGCGGTACGCAGCACGGTCTGGCGGTGTGCAGTAACCACGGGCTTGATATCCATCACATTGATGATTTCCACGGCGGGCAGAGCCTGGTCGGTAGGGGCGTTCACAGGGGAT
>CAIUKQ010000490.1 GCA_903899705.1 uncultured beta proteobacterium | reverse complement strand
ATCGCGGTGTTTGCGACAGGCCTGCTCGCAAATCCTGCGGTGTTGCCAAAAAAGGATGATCCGATCCAAATCAGTCTCGAAGAGACCCCTCCGGCCCCGCCCAAGCCCACGCCAAAGCCCGAAATCAAGCAACCACCTCCCAAGCCCGTGCAACCGGTACCCGTCCCCCAGGTGCCGCAGCCTGTTGAGCGTCCTGTGCCCAATGTGCCGAAGGCCGCGGTGGAACCCGTGCCGGAAGCAACCCCGGTTCCGTCGCCGGTTGTCGAGGTTCCCCCACCACCTCCACCCCAACCCACGGTCAATTTGAATGCGGCCCTCGAAGCGGAATTTGCAGCCCGTCTGCGCGCGGCAATACAGTCGGCGGTGGTTTATCCGGCGGCGGCCCGCTTCATGGCATTGAAGGGTCGTGCGAGGGTTGAGTTCATTTATCGGGACGGCGCATACCGCCAGGTGCGCATCGCGCAATCGAGTGGCAATGGCATGATCGATCAGGCGGCGCTTGCGGCGGTCAGCGGGGCGACATTTCCGACTCCGCCTGATTTCATGCGCGGGAAAGACTACCCATACCAGATCGCAGTCAATTTCGACGTGACGTCGGCCCGGTAGTCGAATCGACTGCGATGAAATGACCGGCGGCGGGCCTTGCGTTTCTTAGTTGCCTTTTACAAGCATGGGTTGAATGGTAAAAAGCGTTCTGGATTTCGGGTTCACGGTCACCTTCACCCAGTGAATGTTCGGACTTCCGAACGTCTCTATCCGGGTGAAGTTCTGCAGAAGGTTGTCCTGTCTGATCAGCGGCTTGTCGGCCTTGAAAAAATGCGTGCCGCCGTGCACAAGCAGCACTTCACCTGAAAATGAACGGGTGTGCTCGATGAGCTTGTTCAGCAGCGCCGAATAGCCGTCAAAGTCGGGAAGGGATCGTTCATCGAAGGATTCAGTTTCCGGAACGTCAAACCCCGGGTCGGCCTGGATCGCCAACACCACACCCCGCATCCGGTTCTTCCCGGCAATTTGAAACCCTTGTTCCAGCCAGGCGATATTGGCGGCATCGCGCTCGAGGTATTCCGCGTTGTAGGCTCCGCATTGTTCGGGCGTGCGGGCGCTTTTGTTCGTGCAATCCTTGTCATCGGCGACCTTGTTGTTGTTCGAGCCGGGCACATTCAGCCCAAGGAAGAGGATTCCCTGCCGGGTGAACCGGACATTTTCCGAAAATTTCCCGCCGGGTTTCCCTTGCTGCTCGAGAGGAAGCGTTTTCTTTCCGAAACTGCGGCCCGAGGAAAACATCTCGCGGCGGATGTGATCGAGTCGCTCCATCGCGTTGTAGCCGCCATTGTTCACTCGGTGGCAATCCGTCCATTCGTTGTCGCCCGGGACATAGATCGCCGGTTTCCTGAGGGCGTTGAACATCTTCGCGGCATCTGCATAAACATCATCCGTGCATTTCGAGCTGCCATCCTTGATATCGCCGTCGTAGATGGAAAACGCGATGTCCGACCGGTTCATGTCGGCGATCAGGGGATGAATTTTGGGTGCATCGTTGGCTTTGCCATAGGGCATGTCGCCCCACAATCCAAACGAGAAAGATTGCGAATGGGCGCTCGTCGCAAGGCAAATTCCGGCAAAGAAAAGCAGACACGTTCTTGTCCGGTGTGCCAGTTTGGCCGCTGCCAATACGCCTTGCGTGAACATCATATTTTTGATCCCGAACGTTTGCCTATGCGGCATCGGCGTGGCTGTACTGGGCGTCGGCTTCGTGACGAGCAAGCGCATTGCCGGTATCTGAGGAATCCCAGTGCACCAGTTCGAGTTCCCCCGACCAGTGCTCGACGATCGCGGTGCAGCTGTCCACCCAGTCGCCGCAGTTGATGTAGGTGATGCCCTCCACCTCCTTGATGACGGCGCTGTGGATGTGGCCGCAGACCACGCCGTCGACGCCCGCTTGCCGCGCGTAGCGTGCCACCGCCGATTCGAAGCCGTAGATGAATTCAAGCGCGCCCTTGATGCGCTTCTTTGCATAGCCGGCCAGTGACCAGTAACCCGAGCGGCGCAGCTTGCGCCGCGCCCAGGAGAGCCAGATGTTGATGCGAACGAGCAGGTTGTAGGAGATGTCCCCCAGCACCGCGATCCAGCGGTGGCAGCGGGCGATCTGGTCGAATTCGTCACCGTGCACGAGCAGCAGGCGGCGGCCGTCGGCGGTTTCGTGGATGGCCTCGCGCTCGATCCGGACATTGCCGAAGTGGGAGCCCGCGTATTCGCGCACGGCCTCGTCGTGATTGCCGGGGATGAAGATGACGCGCACGTCGTGCCTTGCCTGCTTGAGGATTTTCTGCACGAAGGTGTTGTGCGCCGCGGGCCAGTAAATGCCGCGATTGAGCGCCCAGAAATCAATGATGTCGCCCACCAGGTAAATGGTGTCGGCCTCGTGTTCGCGAAGGAAGGCGAGCAGGTTCTCCGCCTGGCAGGCGCGTGTGCCCAGATGGATGTCGGACAGGAACAGGGTGCGGTAGGGGCGGCGCGGGTCGCCGGGTTTGTTGGCAGGCCTTATCACCGGTATGCCGGTTGTCCGATCGGATGACTGCGCTCCCAGCGGCGCCAACCCGGATTTGATGAAGGATTCGCGAAGCAGGTTTGCCATCAGGTCCGCCGCTTGCGGCCGACATAGACGTAGTAGGGCACGCGCAGGGCGGGCAACCATGGCACCGGCGCCAGACGCTGGTCGAGATAAACGGTGTCGGTGCAATCGGCCAGCGCCGTCAGATGTGCGGGATTGAGTCTTACGCCGTCGTGCGCAAACCAGCGCGGCCAGAACTGGCGGGCAAACCATCCGTGGCGCGCCTGACCGGGCGGCGGTGCGGCATCCGATACGTAGAAGTCGACCACGCCAAGCGTTCCGCCGGGCCGCAGCATGCGCACTGCGTTGTTCAGCGTCTTCTTCCAGTTGGCGGTCATTGACAGCGAATAGGAGAGGTAGACGCAATCCACGGCGTGCGCCGGGCGGAAGCGTTCGACATCGGCCTCGACCACATTGACCACCTTGGGCCAGCGGGCGGCGCGTTGGCGTGCCTGTTCCAGAAGCGGTTTGCACACATCGACCAGGTCCAGTTGCGCGAACGTTGCGATGCGGTCGCCGAAGAATTCAATGTTTCTGCCGGTTCCCGCACCCAGTTCAACGACATGGCTGCCGGGGTCTGGTTTTAACATATTAATCAATGAGTTACGGCCATGCAGCAGGCGTTCCCGAAAGGCGTCATAGCTGTGGGCTTGCGGCGCGTAGAAAGCGTCCAGGCGCTCGGCATGGCTGCCGCTGCGGATCTGTCCGCGCAGCATCTGGAAAAGGGTGCGAATTTCTGCGGTCGTATTCATCTTCGCTTGTTCATGCCGGCATGTCGGCGATGTGGAATCCCGCGTAGGTGTGCACGCGGTCCAGCGGCGCCAGTGCCATGGCAAGGCCGTCGTGAAAGTGCAGGTGGTCCTTCATGGGACGGCCTTCGATCATGACATCCGACAGATAGGACGGGCTGTGGTGCGCGCTGCGGAATATCACGCGGGCGCCCGGCGCACTGGCGGCGGCGATGGCGTCCCATTCCTCCTGCAGCGCCTCCGGATAGACCGAACTCATCCAGTCCATGTGGTCGAGCAGCACGTATTTGCTGATGCGGCGCTCACCGCCATGCAGGAAGTCGGTGACCGTGGAGGTGTGCACTTCGATGCCATCCACAAGCCCGCTTTTTAGCGCCGTGAAGCCTGATTGGCTCAGATACCCGGGGCAGCACTCAGGCAGGTAATGGCCGCGAAGATAGAGCATCCAGAAGTAATTGGTTCTGACCGGCAGCGAGCGGAACACGTATTCGATGGCCTCGCGCACGAACCCGGCCACGCCGCCCTTGTGCTGACGCTGCACTTCCTTGCGCTGCGGGTGTGGCACGCCAAGAAGGGTCATCGTGGACTGGCGCGAGAGCATCCAGTTCACATCGCGCGTCCACAGGAGCGACTGTACTTCCAGGTCGTAGATGCGCCGCTGCTCGTCAAGGTCTTTCGCCTCCATCAGCGCGCCGATGGCGTGGCGAAGGCTCTTCCTCAAACCAAGGTAACCGCGAAAGCCGCGGGCGACCATGCCCGAAAGCCCGTAGTAATAAAAGCCGGTATCCCGGTCCCTGCCGCAAAACCAGTGTTCATGCTCATCCCAGTACGCGCGCGCGAATTCGCCCAGATGGGGACGAAGGGCATTCCGGTACAGGGTGTGGAAGCGGGCGTGGTGCCCCTTGCCAAACACCTTGAAGAAATCATCGAATTCAAGATGGCGTATGCCGGCGATTTTCAGCTCGAGTAGTGCCGACTGGCGGGGGTTCGCGTCGATCGCAAAGATGCGCTCCGGTGCAAGCAGTGCGTAATCCAGGACATTGCAGCCGGCGCTGGTGATGACCAGCATGCGGTCATCGGGCTGAATTCGCAGGGCCTTGCGGTCGACCGCCGGATCCTCCCAGCAGGTGTTGTAGACAAGGGAGCGCGAACACACCGCGTTGAACAGTTTCTGATCGACGCGGTCACGTATCGCGTTGTTTCCCGTCGCCGGATTTCTTAACGCCAGATTCTGCATCGCCGCCCACCCGGGCCAGGCCCGTTCTTGTTGATTTCGGGTGAGCGTAGCGAGGTTGTGTGACAGAGGGATTAATTGCGCCGGATATTTGCGCGGGCGACAAACGGATGGGCGTTGTCGGGGAATGCCGGCCTATGAAGTCAGAGACAGGGCCCACACCACTGCAACATTGACCAGGCTCAGCAGGACCGCTGCGCTGCCGATGTCCTTGGCGCGCTTTGACAGACGGTGGTTCTCGAGAGAAATGCGGTCGACCGCGGCCTCGATGGCCGAATTCAGAAGTTCCACAATCAGCACCAGAAGCACGCTTGCGATCATCACCGCCCTGGCAAGTCCCGAGACATCGAGGATGAAGGCGAGCGGAATCATGATGGCCGCCAGCAGTGTTTCCTGCCTGAAGGCCTCCTCGTGGCGGAAGGCGGAGGAAAAGCCGTGCAGCGAGTAGGCGAGGGCGTTGGTTAGCCGTGTAATGCCGGTGCGGCCCTTGAAGGGACTTTCTTCCATGCGGTGCTCCACGCGGGTTTGATGCGCGATTGTCGTTCAAAAACGTTTCATCTGAATGTCATTGGCGTGTCATGGCAGTTTTTTAGTTTCCACCTCCGTACACACTACGGAGATCGATATGCAATTGGAGCACACCGGCACCGAAGTTTCGCCCGGGAGGAGCCTGCAGGTCATGCTGGCACACACGTCATGCGAGATTGAAGAGGCGCAGCGCCTGCGCTACCGGGTTTTCGCAGGGGAGATGGGCGCGGATATCGGCAATTCACGCGGGCTTGACGCCGATCACTTTGACGACTTCTGCGAACACCTGATCGTGCGCGATCTGGCGAGAGCCGAGGTCGTCGGCACTTATCGTCTGCTTCCCCCACGGGCGGCGCGGGGCGCCGGTGGTTACTACGCGGAGCGGGAATTCGACATCGCGCGGCTTTCGAACCTGCGCACCGGGCTGGTGGAAACCGGCCGGGCCTGCGTGCATGAGGAATACCGGTCGGGTGCCGTCATCAGCCTGTTATGGAGGGGACTCATCCAGTACATGCAGGCCAGGGACTACAGCCACCTCGCAGGTTGCGCGAGCATTGGTCTTGCTGATGGCGGTCGGGCAGCCGCCGGCGCATGGAAGCGCATCCGTCAGCATCATCTTGGGCCCTCGGAATACCGCGTGTTTCCGCGCCTGCGATTGCCCGTCGAAGAGCTGGACGCCGGCAACTGCGCGGATGTGCCCGCCCTGATCAAGGGCTATTTCGGATTTGGCGCGTTCATCTGCGGCGAACCGGCCTGGGACCCGGATTTCAACAGCGCCGATCTGTTGGTGCTGATGCCGATGGCGGGAATACCCCATCGGCACTTGCGGCGCTTTGGGATGCGCGAGGCCTGACCGCCGCTCAGACGCCGACCACGCCGCCGTCGTTCCTTGTGATGGCAATGGTCGCCGAGCGCGGCCGCGACAGGCCGCCGTCGGGCCAGTGGCTCGGATAGGCCGATGGCGTGCCGATGTCCGCGGGTTTGACGTCTTCACCGGGATGCTGGATGTTGACGAACAACGTCTTTCCATCCGGGGTTTCGGTGAGGCCGGTGATTTCGCATTGCTTCGGTCCGACGAGGAAGCGCCGCAATCTCGCGTCGCCCAGCCTGGCGCCAACGTGGGTTTCAACCTGCTTTATGGCGCCCTTGTCGTTGCTGTTGGTGACCGTCACTGCGCCCTTTGTCCCGCCGTCGCCGACCTGGCCCGGCAGTGCCGCCAGAAGCATGCAATTGGTGACATCGGTGTAGGCGCCATCATCGGTTTCGATCCAGCACACGCCGCTTGCGCGCGAGAACCACAATCCATCCGGACTGGAAAAATCGTTGTCAGCACTGAGGCCCGAAATGTTGACATTGAACGGGTCGGCTCCGGCGCGTGCGCCAAAGAGGAAAATATCCCAGCGGAATTTCATTGCCGCAGGATCGTTGCCGCTCTCGAGCCAGCGCACGATGTGGCCGTTGGGATTGCCGCGCTGCGCCGTGCCATCGGTGCGGACATCGTTGTAATGGCGCGGGTTGGCCGCGTCGAGCGCCTCCAGAGGGCGCAATGCCGCATTGTTGTTGGTGAGGGTCACGTAAACCGCGCCGGTGACTGAATCGACGGCGCCCCATTCGGGGCGATCCATTTTTGTGGCGCCCAGCGCGTCGGCGGCAATGCGCGCGTGGATCAGCACGTCGGCCTGATCGGCAAACGGATGTTTTGCGGATGCCAGCGCCGCTGCGCCGAATTTCAGTTCCAGCCACTCGCCACCGCCATCGGCGTTGAACTTCGCCACATACACGCGACCGCTGTTCAGATACTTGTCGCCTGCCGCAAGGCCGCGTGCGGCATCAGCCGGATCCCACTTCGCATCGGAGACGTATTTGTAGATGTATTCGTTGCGCGAGTCATCACCGCTGTACCAAACGAGCGGTTTGCCGGCGTGTACGCGCGCGAGCATGGCGCCTTCATGCGCGTAGCGGCCAAAGGCCGTGCGTTTGCGCGGCAGCGAATGCGGATCAAACGGGTCGATCTCGACGACCCAGCCAAAGGTGTTGGGCGCGTTGCGGTAGTCATCGAACGGGGTGTCGGCGATGGCCTCGGCGTTCCAGCGTCCGAACAGGTTGTCGGGTGTGTCGGGGGTGACGGTGGCCCATAACTCCCGCCCGGTTCCCGCGACGGCGTAACGATCCAGCGCGGCGATTTCCCTGGGCGAGCGCCGCGGGTTGTCGGTGGCGGCATTCCGGCGGAAGTAACCGGCCCAGTTCTCCTCACAGGTCAGATAGGTGTTCCAGGGCGTGCGGCCGGCCGCACAGTTGTTGACGGTGCCCCGGGTGCGCATGCCATCGGGGGAGTACTTGCTCACCATCTTTAGTGAACCGGCGGCGGGCCCGGTCAGCGCCATCTCGGAGAGTGTGTGTATCCGACGATTGAAGGGTGAGTTCTGGATGTAACTCCAGGCGCCGTCGGCGGCGCGCCGCACCTCGACCACGCTCACGCCATGAACATGGAATTCGCGCAGCACCTCTTCCGGCGAGGTTCGCACCTGAGCGGCTCCGCTGCCCGTGGAGCTGACACCCTTCTGGTGCAGGAAGGATGGCGTGATGGCTTCATGATTCAGCACGAGCAGTCCGCGATTGCTGGATGCGGCGCTGAACTTGCCGTTGGCGCCCAGGCCGAAGAATTCGATGCCATCGTGATGGTCACCGGCGCGATGGGCAAACGAGAATGCGGGGTCGGTTCCGTCATTCCTGTAGGGCGGGACCATGGCGGCTATGGGATCGCCCAGCCGATAGAGAACGGATGCGGTGTAACCCTCCGGCACCGTGACAACGTCCTCAAGATGTTTCGCAACGGCGTTGAACCTTAGTGCCGCGGGTCGGCGTGGAGCAGTCTTATGGCCTTCAGCTTTTTCCGGTTCGGCCGCGAGTGCCATCCCGTTACCCATGTAGCCCAGTACCGCTGCGGAGGCAGCACCCTTGAACAGGCCCCGGCGCGCCGGATTCTTCAGGCGCTCGTCGACCAGCTGGTTGAAATGAACGGTGTTCTCGATGGGCTCATCCTGTACCTGTAGGGTCGGTGTGCTGTCTTCATCCGGCTGGGGTTTGTCGTGTATGTTCATGATTTACCTATATTTTTTTAAAGGTTCCCCGGGTTGGGCCGATGGCGGATGACAACCTGGCGCTATGCGCCAATGCGCCAATGCGCCAACGCGCCTTGGCCGGGACACCACAAAGTATGTCCGGCGCGGATGACAATCAGATTACTGAGGAGCGGCGGGCATATGCCGCCGCGAAGGGGACTTACTTCGCGGTGGATAGCAGGCTAAGCAACTGCGTCTGTGCGCGGCGGCCGCGGCCGCGCTTGCGAAGGTAGGTGCCGTCGGGCTGCATCTGCCAGGCGTTGGCATCGGCCAGGTAGGCGCGCAGGCCTTCCTTGATGATGCGCGCCTTCAGCTTCGGGTCGCGAATCGGGATGCAGGCTTCGATCCGGCGAAACATGTTGCGCTCCATCCAGTCGGCGCTGGAGAGCAGGACCTCCTCGCCGCCGTCGTTCAGGAAATAGAAGATGCGCGAGTGTTCGAGAAAGCGTCCGACGATGGAGGTGACCCGGATGTTTTCCGAAAGACCGGGGACGCCCGGACGAAGGGCGCACATGCCGCGCACGATCAGATCCACCTTGACGCCGGCGCCGGATGCCGCATACAGGGCCTCGATCAGGCCGCGTTCCACCAGGGAATTCATCTTGGCGATGATGTGCGCGCGCTTGCCTGATTTGGCGAGGCGTGTCTCGCGATGGATGGCCGCGAGCAGGCCGTCATGCAGCGTGAAGGGCGCGAGCAACAGGCGGTTCAGGTTGCGCGCGCGTCCGAGGCCCGTGAGTTGCTTGAATACGTTGCTGACATCCTCGCCGATGCCTTCATCGCAGGTCAGCAGGCCGAAATCGGTGTAGAGCCTCGCGGTGCCCGGATGGTAGTTGCCGGTGGACATGTGGACATAGCGCTTGAGGCGCCCGGACTCGCGGCGAACGACCAGCAGCATCTTCGCGTGCGTCTTGAATCCCACCACGCCATAGACAACGTGGGCGCCGGCCTCTTCGAGCTTGGAGGCCCAGGTGAGGTTGGCCTCTTCGTCGAAGCGGGCCAGCAATTCGACAACCACGGTCACCTCCTTGCCGCGCTTGGCCGCATCGATCAGGTATCGCATCAGCACCGAGTCGGTGCCGGTGCGATACACGGTTTGCTTGATGGCGACGACGTCGGGATCGGATGCGGCCTGGTCGAGAAAATCAATGACCGGGGTGAAGGACTGATACGGGTGATGCAGCAGGATTTCGCCCTTGCTGATGGCGGCAAACAGGTCCGGTGATTTCTCCAGTTGTTTGGGTGCCGAGGCCTGGAACGGCTGGTACTTCAGCAGCGGCAGGTCGATCATGTCGGGCACCTGCATCAGGCGCACCAGATTCACGGGTCCGTCGACGCGATACAGATCGGTATCGCCAAGTTCGAACTGATGGAGCAGGAACTGTTCCAGTTCTGCCGGGCATCCGGTGGCGATTTCCAGCCGTACCGAGTCGCCGTAATGCCTTTGCGGCAGTTCACCCTGCAGTGCCGCGCGCAGGTCCTTGATTTCCTCCTCGTCAAGAAAGAGGTCGGAATTGCGCGTCACCCTGAAGGGATAGGAGCCGATAATTTCCATCCCTTCGAACAATTCACCGACAAAAGCCTGCAACACCGAGGTGAGCAGGACCAGCCGGATGCCTTTGGGGGAGATTTTTTTCGGCAGCTGGATGATGCGCGGCAGTACGCGCGGCGCCTGGACGATGGCCGTGCCCGAGTTGCGGCCGAAGGCGTCGCGTCCCTCGAGTTGAATGGCGAAATTGAGGGATTTGTTGAGCACCCTTGGAAACGGATGGGACGGGTCCAGACCGATCGGCGTCAGCACCGGGATCATTTCCCGCCGGAAATATTCGTGCAGCCAGTCCCGCTGCTCCTCGCTCCAGTCTTTTTCCGCGAGGAATTCGACGCCCTCGCGCGCAAGGGCGGGGAGTATCTCGTTATTGAGCAGCCGGTATTGCTCGGCCACCAGCAGATGCGCCTGGGTGCTGACTTCACGCAGCACTTCCTCGGGACTTGCCTCGTCGGCATGTCCGAAATCCCAGCCCATCTGCACATATTCCATCATCTCGGCGACCTGAATCTCGAAGAACTCGTCGAGATTGGAGGAGACTATGCAGAGAAACCGCAGCCGCTCAAGCAGTGGAACCTGACGGTCGGCGGCCTGCGCCAGCACACGCCGGTCGAAGGCCAGAATACCGAGCTGGCGCGCAAGGTAGCGCGGCCCGGAGAATTTCATTTCGGATCCAGCGGCGCGTCGGCGCGGGCGTCTGGCACCGCCTTTAGCAGGGATAGGGGCTGGGCTGGGCATAGGTTTCAGTCTAACCGTGGATTGTTTCAGATTTGTTAAATCCCGAAGCCAGCACATTACAATCAAAGTGTAATCTTCCCGTGTTAAAAGAATTGATCCTGGTCAGGGAAAGTCGATCTGGCGCGGGAAAATAGGGAGTCGGCGTTTGAAACACGAGAAGCTTGCTGCTGTCGACCTGGGGTCCAACAGTTTTCACCTGCAAATCGGGCGGGTCGTCGACGATCAGATTTATCTGCTCGATGGCCTGCGCGATCCGGTGCAGCTGGGCGCCGGTTTCACCCGCGACCGGCGCATCGACAGGACCACGCAATTGCGGGCACTCGATGCCCTTGGCCGTTTCAGCGAGCGGCTGCGCGGCTTTCCGAAAGGCGCGGTGCGCGCGGTGGGCACCAACGCGCTGAGGGTTGCGAGGAACGCCGAACAGTTTCTGGCCGAGGCAGAGCAGGTGCTGGGATTTCCCGTCGAAGTTGTTTTTGGCAAGGAAGAGGCGCGGCTGATTTATCTGGGCGTCGCGCATTCGCTGGCCCCGTCGACGGAAGGGCGCCTCGTGGTGGACGTGGGTGGCGGTTCGACCGAGTTCATCATCGGCACTGGTCTCAAGCCAGAGTTGATGGAATCTTTGTCGATGGGCTGCGTGAGCTTCAGCCTGAAGTACTTTCCCCAGGGAAACCTTGACAAGCAATGCTTCAATCGTGCGGAACTTGCGGCGGCCAATGAGATCGAACGACTGGTGGAACCCTTTCGCCGCGAGGGATGGTCGCAGGCCGTCGCGTCATCGGGCACGGCACGTACCGTCGCCTCGATATTGGCCAGCATGGGCTGGTGCGAGCGCGGGATCAGCGTCGACGGGCTAGCCCGCTTGCGATCCCACATGATCAAGGCCGGTGAAATCGGCGCTCTGCGCCTGCCCGAGATCCGCGAAGACCGGCTGCGCGTCCTCGCAGGGGGTGCCGCAATCCTCAATGCGGTGTTCTCCGAGTTGGGGCTGGAAACCATGGATGTTTCCGATAGCGCGCTCCGACAGGGCGTCCTGTACGACCTGCTCGGCCGGGTCCAACACCACGATCCCCGTGAAACGACGGTCAGTCATTTTCAACGGCGCTACCACGTGGATGCGGCGCAATCGGCAAGGGTGTCGGCGATGGCCGAAAGCCTGCATTCGCAAATCACGACCAACCCTCCCGAAGACGATCTGCTGGTCCTGCGCTGGGCGGCGGCGCTGCACGAAATCGGCATCTCCATTTCGCACGCGGGTTATCACAAGCACTCAGCCTACGTGCTTTCCCAGGCCGACATGCCGGGCTTTTCGCAACACGAGCAGGCGCGGCTGTCGCGCATCGTGCTCGCTCACCGGGGCAAGCTGGGCAAACGCGAACTGGAGGGGCTGCCGGTGCGCAGCGCCGACTGGTCACTGATATTTTCGATGCGCATTGCCGCCCTCTTTTGCCGCAGCCGCAACGACATCCGCTTCCCGAAGCTGCGCGCGAATGCCACCGAACTCGGGTTTGTGCTGGTGATGCCTGCCGGCTGGCTGGAGGAGCACCCCATGACACAGGCGGCGCTCGACGAAGAGGCGGAGGAATGGAGCGGCCTTGGGATGAAGCTCGAGTTGCGTTCCGACGCTGAAGACCGGCTGCGGGCGGCGGGTTAGTTCCAGAACCGGTGCGCCGGGCAGTTCGCGCACCCCTGATGCCCTGTCATATCAGGGATGGATCGATGATCGCCCGAATCGACACGCCGCCGTCCCGGTGTTCCAGCCACCAGACCGCGCCCTTGCGGATATTCCAGGATTCATTGTGTCTGCCGATCAGAAGCGCGGCCAGCGCGCCAAGAGACGGTTGGTGGCCGACGAGAACCGTGGTTCCGCCTGATTCAGGCCAGTTGATTGCGGCGATCATGCGTGACGGGTTGGTATCCACCGACAGTTCGTGATCGGTCAGGAATTTCCTGCTGAGCGCGCGAGCGGTCTGCTGCGCCCGGACCGCCGGGCTGACGATCAGCCGGTACTGGTCGGGCAGACGGGCGTCCAGCCACTGCGCGATTCGTGCAGCCTGCTTGTGCCCGCGGGACGTCAGCCTTCTTGCCGAATCGGCAAGGCCTTCCTCGGCATGGGCATGCCGCCACAGAATGAGTTGCGCCGATTTGACGGACTTGCTCATGGGATGCGCCGCGTGGGACTCCTTGCAGTTCCCCGCCCGCTCAGGCCAGCTTCTTGCGGTTTTCGCAATCCGGCTTGATGCAGTCGGCATAAAGCGAAAGTGAATGCGCATGCAGCGTGAATCCCCGATCGTTGGCGATCCGTGTCTGGCGTTTCTCGATTTCGGCGTCGAAAAACTCCTCAACGCGCCCGCATTCCATGCAAACCAGATGGTCGTGGTGTTCTCCCTCGTTGAGTTCGAAAACAGCCTTGTCCGATTCAAAGTGGTGCCGCTGCAGAATGCCCGCCTGCTCGAACTGCGTGAGGACACGGTACACCGTGGCCAGTCCGATCTCCACGCCTTCGGCCGTCAAAAGCCGGTAGATATCCTCGGCAGACAGGTGGCGAACCTTGCTCGATTCGAACAGGCGCAGTATGTGCAGCCGCGGCGTGGTGACCTTCAGGCCATGGGTTTTCAGGTCTGAGACATTGCTCATGGCGTCACCTTCTGGGGATGTTGTCGCATGGAAGTGCTCGGTCCGAGCCGGAACCTAAACAGGCAATTTCCGGGGGCCGTTTGCAAGGGTTCCGTTATGATATAGGGAACTCATGAACAAGGGGAAAGCCCTCTTGCAATTCCCCGTATCCCAGGAAACGCCCCGCATGCGTCTTTGGCATTTGACAAACGTACCGCGCATTCATGGCGCAACCGGCGACCGGCAGGACCATTGATGAAACCGCTGATTGCCTTGTTCGCCGGCATTTGCGCCGGGTGCAGCTACATCCCGACCATTCCGGGGACCACGCCCTTCAAGATGGAGATCCAGCAGGGCAATTTTGTGACCCAGGAAATGATCTCGAAACTCAAACCTGAAATGACCCGTGATCAGGTCAGGTTCGTGCTCGGCACCCCGCTGGTGGCGGACATGTTTCATGCGGACCGGTGGGATTACGTCTACATGCGCACACCCCAGGGCGGCGGCCAGCCGCAGCGCCGTCGGTTCGCGCTGTTTTTTGAAGACTCCAAATTGAAGCGGGTCGAGGGCGATGTTGTGCCCGAGGGATTGGGCGCAAAGGCGCCACCGCCGGCGCCATTGAAGGGGGGCACACAATGAGGATCGTGGTTGCAGGAGCGGCCGGCCGCATGGGCCGAACCCTGATCGAGGCGATTTCGCGCGCGCCCGATGCGACGCTCGCAGGCGCGCTGGAAATGGCGGGCAGCGCGGCGCTGGGTGCCGGCGCAGGCGTGCTGGATGGCTTGTCCGGCGGTGTGACAATCACTGCCGATTTTGCAATGGCGATTCCGGCAGGCGAGTGCCTGATCGATTTCACCCGGCCCGAGGGGACGCTTGCGCATTTGAAGGTGTGCGCGGGCAAAGGTGTTCGCGCCGTGATCGGCACGACCGGATTTTCGGCCGAGGGCCGCAAGCTCATTGATGAGGCCGCAAAGCGCATTCCCGTCGTTTTCGCGCCGAACATGGCGGTCGGCGTGAATGCAACTTTCAAACTTGCGGAAATTGCGGCAAAGATTCTTGGCGATGAATTCGATGTTGAGATCATCGAGGCGCACCACCGCCACAAGATCGACGCGCCTTCGGGAACCGCGCTCAGGCTGGGAGAGGTTGTCGCAAAGGCCCTGGGGCGCGATCTGGATGCCGTGTCCGCGCATGGCCGGCACGGCGTCACCGGAGAGCGGGATGCAAAGACCATCGGATTCCACGCCATCCGTGGCGGGGACATTGTCGGCGAACACACGGTGATATTTGCCGGGGAGGGCGAGCGGGTCGAGGTGACGGTTCGTTCCCAGAGTCGGATGACCTATGCCCTTGGCGCGTTGCGTGCGTGCCGGTTCCTGATGAACAAGGGCCCGGGCTTGTATGACATGCAGGATGTGCTCGGCCTGAGATAGTCGCGCCACCATTCCCATTTTGAGCCGGAGCAGGTCTACGGTATAATTCGATTCGTTGAGCAACGGGACAGGCCCCGCCTGTCCCGTTGTCGTGTCTAGACCCCGCTGGAGCCCCCAATAGTGACATTTCCGCCTGCCATCCTCGCACTATCAGATGGCAGTCTATTTCGCGGCGTTTCATTCGGCGCAGAGGGACTAAGCACAGGCGAGGTGGTGTTCAACACTGCCATGACGGGCTATCAGGAAATACTGACCGACCCCTCCTATTGCCGCCAGATCGTCACCCTGACCTACCCGCATATCGGCAACACCGGCGTGAATGCCGAGGACGAGGAATCCAGCGGTGTGTTTGCCGCCGGACTGGTGATTCGCGAATTGCCCATTCGTACCTCGAACTGGCGCTCGCAGGAAACACTGGATGCCTATCTGAAACGCCACGGAATTCTGGGCATTGCCGGCATCGATACACGCCGCCTGACCCGGATTCTTCGCGAAAAAGGCGCCCAGGGCGGAGCGCTGATGGCCGGTGAGATCAGTTCCGAAAAAGCGATTGCCGCCGCGCGCGCATTTCCGGGCCTCAATGGCATGGATCTCGCGAAGGTGGTGAGCACCGACCGGCCCTATGAGTGGAACGAAGGCGTCTGGGCGCTGGGAGAAGGTCATGCAAAGGCTCGCGTGCCCGGCGACCCGAAAACCCGGTTCCATGTCGTTGCATACGATTTCGGGGTCAAGAGAAACATTCTGCGTTTGCTGGTTGATCGTGGCTGTCGTGTAACCGTGGTGCCGGCGCAAACACCGGCGAAAGACGCGTTGGCGCTGGCACCCGACGGCATTTTTCTGTCCAACGGGCCGGGTGATCCGGAGCCCTGCGATTACGCAGTTGCTGCGATCCGAGAAATCCTGGACAACACGCGAATTCCCGTATTCGGCATCTGCCTTGGGCATCAATTGATGGCCCTGGCTTCCGGCGCGAAGACCTTGAAAATGAAATTCGGCCATCACGGCGCGAATCATCCGGTGAAGGATCTGGATTCCGGGTTGGTTGTCATCACCAGCCAGAATCACGGATTTGCGGTGGACCCGGCCAGCCTGCCCGCCAATCTGCGCACCACGCATATATCGCTGTTCGACAAATCACTGCAGGGCCTCGCCCGCACTGACCGTCCGGCGTTCTGTTTCCAGGGGCACCCGGAGGCCAGTCCCGGTCCGCACGACATCGGCTATTTGTTCGACCGTTTCGCCGGTCTGATGCAGGGTACCCATGCCAAAGCGTAGCGACATCAAATCGATATTGATCATCGGCGCTGGCCCGATCGTGATCGGCCAGGCCTGTGAGTTTGATTATTCCGGCGCGCAGGCCTGCAAGGCATTGCGCGAGGAAGGATACAAGGTCATCCTGGTCAATTCCAATCCGGCGACCATCATGACAGACCCGGAGCTGGCGGACAAGACATACATAGAGCCTATCACCGTGGACGTCGTCGCAAAGATAATCGAGAAGGAGAGGCCTGACGCGCTCCTTCCGACCCTCGGGGGACAGACCGCACTGAATACTACGGTAGGCCTT
>CAIUKQ010000489.1 GCA_903899705.1 uncultured beta proteobacterium | reverse complement strand
GTCCTTGAAGGTACCGGGTTCGCCTTCGTCGGAATTGCACACCAGGTATTTCTGCCCGGGAAACTGTCGCGGCATGAAGCTCCACTTCAGGCCGGTGGGAAACCCTGCGCCTCCGCGTCCCCGCAACGCCGATTTTTTCAATTCGGCGATAATGGCATCGGGAGGCATTTTCTCGTCGACGATCTTGCGCAATGCCCGGTAGCCTCCGCGGGCCTCGTAATCCTTCAGCCCCCAGTTCAAACCGTTAAGCCCCGCCATGATCAGGGCGTCGGGGCCGAAAATCGAGGGGTCGAAAGGAGGATGCGCGGAGTTCATTTGAGTTCAGCCAGGAGCTTGTCGAGGGACTCGGGTGTCATGAAGCTTTCCATGCGCTTGTTGTTGACGAGCACCACCGGCGCATCACCACAGGCGCCGAAGCATTCGCCTTCCTTCAGCGTGAAGCGCCCGTCCGCGGTGGTTTCGTTGAAGTCGACACCCAGTTTCTTCTTCAGATGTTCGGCGGCATCTACCGCACCGGAGAGCGCACAGGGCAGGTTGGTGCAGATGCAAAGCTTGTACTTACCGACGGGGGCCGTGTTGTACATCGAGTAGAAGGTCGCCACTTCATAGACTGCAACGGCGGGCATTTCCAGATATTCGGCGACAAAATCCATCACCTCGGGCGACAACCAGCCCTTTTCATCCTGCGCCACCGCAAGCGCGGCCATCACCGCGGACTGTTTCTGGTCAGGCGGATATTTGGCGACCGCCTGGTCAATGATCTTAAGGGATTGTGCGTTCAGCATATCTGTCAGCGGTCAATTTCGCCAAAAACAATGTCCTGCGTTCCAATGATCGCCACCACATCAGCGAGCATGTGCCCGCGCGACATCTCGTCCAGACCGGCAAGGTGCGCGTAGCCCGGCGCACGGATCTTCAGCCGGTAGGGTTTGTTGGCGCCATCCGATATGAGGTAAATGCCGAATTCCCCCTTGGGGTGCTCGACGGCGGCATAGGCCTCGCCCTCGGGTACGTGAAACCCCTCGGTGAACAGCTTGAAGTGGTGGATCAGGTCTTCCATGCTGGTTTTCATCTGCACTCGCGAAGGCGGTGCAACTTTGTGATTGTCGGTGATAACCGGACCTGGATTGGCACGCAACCAGTCGATGCACTGGCGAACGATGCTGTTCGACTGTCGCATTTCGTGGATGCGGCACAGATAACGGTCGTAACAATCACCATTGACACCAACGGGGATGTCGAATTTAAGCTGGTCGTAGACTTCATAGGGCTGTTTGCGGCGCAGATCCCACTCGATGCCCGAACCGCGCAGCATCGGCCCGGTGAATCCCAGCGCCAGAGCCCGTTCCGGCGTCACCACGCCTATGCCCACGGTGCGCTGCTTCCAGATGCGGTTATTCGTCAGCAGCTCTTCGTACTCGTCAACATACTTCGGGAACCGGTTCGTGAAATCAGCAATGAAATCAAGCAACGAGCCCTGCCGTGCCTCGTTCAGTTCCTTCATTGTCTTTGCGTTACGGAACTGGGATGCCAGATACTGGGGCATCGAGTCCGGAAGATCACGGTAGACACCGCCCGGGCGGTAGTACGCGGCATGCATGCGCGCGCCGGACACAGCCTCGTAACAATCCATCAGGTCTTCGCGCTCGCGGAATGCATAAAGGAACACCGTCATTGCGCCGCAGTCGAGTGCGTGCGCTCCAAGCCACAGCAGGTGATTCAGTATCCGGGTGATTTCGTCGAACATCACACGGATGTACTGGGCGCGCACCGGCACCGCCACCCCAAGCAGCTTTTCGATGGCGAGGCAATAGGCATGCTCATTGACCATCATCGAAACGTAATCCAGGCGGTCCATATAGGGCAGCGATTGGATGAAGGTCTTGTGTTCAGCCAGCTTCTCGGTGCCCCGATGCAAAAGACCAATATGCGGATCGGCGCGCTGAACCACTTCTCCATCGAGTTCGAGCACCAGGCGCAGTACGCCGTGCGCCGCGGGATGCTGCGGTCCGAAATTCAGCGTGTAATTGCGGATCTCGGCCATTATTTGCTCGCACCCAATATGCCGTAGTTCGCCTCACGGATGATGCGCGGCGTGATTTCCCTGGGTTCAATGCTGACGGGCTGGTAGATCACGCGCTTCTGCTCCGGGTCGTAACGCATTTCGACGTTGCCTGAAAGCGGAAAATCCTTGCGGAATGGATGCCCGATGAACCCGTAATCGGTCAGAAGGCGGCGCAGATCATCATGCCCGGTGAACACCACCCCGTACAGGTCAAATGCCTCGCGCTCATACCAGTTCGCGTTCGGCCATACCGACGTCAGGGAATCAACCACGGGAAATCCGTCATCCTCGGCAAATACGCGCAATCGAAGACGCCAGTTGTTTCTGATCGAAAGCAGATGAGAGACCACCGCAAAACGCCGGCCCGTCCATTCCCCGTCACGATAATCCGAGTAATCGACTCCGCACAGATCGATGAGTTGCTCGAATCCCAGTTCGCCACCGTCGCGCAATATGACCGCAGCCTCCTGATAATCCGATGCCCTGACCTCGATCGTCACCTCGCCAAGCGCATGCTTCAGTGCCACGACACGCGCGCCAAGCGCCGCATTGAGCGCTCCTTGAAGCCGTTCGGTCATTGGGGACATTCAGGGTTTGCCATCTGTGAATTTCATCAGCGCGCGATCGTCTCGGTGCGCTTGATCTTGTTCTGCAATTGCACCAGACCGTAGAGCAGAGCCTCCGCCGTTGGCGGACAGCCGGGCACGTAGACATCCACCGGAACGATTCGGTCGCAACCGCGAACCACGGAATAGGAGTAGTGATAATACCCACCGCCATTTGCGCAGGAGCCCATTGAAAGAACCCAGCGCGGCTCGGCCATCTGGTCGTAGACCTTGCGCAGGGCCGGCGCCATCTTGTTGCACAGCGTGCCCGCGACAATCATCAGATCGGACTGCCTGGGGCTTGGACGAAAAACAATGCCGAACCGGTCCAGGTCGTAGCGCGCCGCGCCGGCGTGCATCATTTCAACCGCGCAACAGGCCAGGCCGAAAGTCATGGGCCACAGCGACCCGGTGCGGGTCCAGTTGACGACTGCGTCAATCGTCGTGGTGACGAAGCCCTGCTGCATCAAGCCCTGATCACTGGCACCCATGGGGACTCCTGTTGGTCGGCACGAACGAAATCACTCCCATTCAAGCGCGCCCTTCATCCATTCGTAGATGAAGCCGACAACCAGAATGCCAAGAAACACCATCATGGAAACAAATCCCAGTGTTCCGATTTCCTTGAGCGAGACTGCCCAGGGAAAGAGGAACGCGATTTCCAAGTCGAAAAGTATGAACAGAATGGCCACGAGGTAATAGCGGACGTCGAATTTCATCCGCGCATCCTCGAAGGCCTCGAAGCCGCATTCGTAGGGGGACAGTTTTTCGGAATCAGGGCGGTGTGTGCCAAGCAGCAGGCTGACCACCGTCCCCATGCATATCGGGGCGACCCCGACCACGATCGCAACGGCCATGAAAAGCAGGATGGGGAAATAATTATCTAGCACGTCGCTATCTGATCCGTTGGGAAATCTGCGGCGCGAACACCGGGATCAAATCCATTACGAATGCGCCGTTACAGGTTCCAGGTTTCATGTTTAGCGTCTTAAAAATCGCCGTTCAACTTTTCGCTCTTCAAACTCATGGTGCCGACGGAGAGACTCGAACTCTCACAGCTTTCGCCACCGCCCCCTCAAGACGGCGTGTCTACCAATTTCACCACGTCGGCATTCGGGCTTAGAACCTGAACCCGGGCCGGTGCATCGCCACCGCGACTTCCCGCCCCGTATTCCATAAACCAAGGGCCGCTTATTCGACATCGATTGCGATTATCGGGACACCGCCGCGTCGCAATCACCGCGCGCCGGTCAACGAAGTGCTTATTCTACTATTTCGGGACCTCGCCTGACTTTTGATTCGCACCGCCCGTTTGCGGAACAGGCACGGCATCAACCTGGGACGATGTTCCTGACGGCTGTGACCCTGAAGGAACGGGCACCGCCGACTTTTCCTTGACCGCATCCATGACGCCCGTCGACACCTTCGTACGGTGCGTGGCGAGATACGCCAGACCAAGACTCGTCATGAAAAAAACAAGCGCCAGTATAGCCGTCGCGCGAGACAGAAAATTCGCCGATCCAGTGGCCCCGAACAGGCTGCCCGAAGCGCCGCCGCCAAATGCCGCGCCCATGTCCGCACCCTTGCCGTGCTGGAGCAGCACCAGACCAATGATGCCCAGCGCCGCGATAACGTGGACTATCAAAACCAAAGTTAACCAAATGCTCATGTCACCTCCTATTTTTCACCCGTGGCAGCGGCGCAAATTGCCGCAAAATCCTCAGCCACCAGCGAGGCACCGCCTATCAATCCTCCATCCACATCCGGCATCGCAAACAACTCGATGGCGTTGGCCGGCTTCACGCTCCCGCCATAAACAATTGTCAAACCTTCAGCAACCGAAGCGTCCTTACCGCCCACCACAACACGCAGGTGCCTGTGCGCGGCCTGCGCCTGATCGGAAGTCGCCGTTCGCCCCGTTCCTATGGCCCAAACCGGCTCGTAAGCGAGGACCGCGTGCTTGAACGACTGAGCGCCTCCAAGCTTCAGCACCGCCTCCAGTTGCCGCTGCAACACTGACTCCGTCTCCCCCGAATCCCGCTGCGCCAGCGTTTCACCTACACACAAAACCGGTTTCAACCCCGCCCGTTGCGCCGCCACGAACTTTGCCGCCACCTGCTGATCGGTCTCGCCGTGCAGCACGCGCCGCTCGGAATGTCCGACCAGGACATATTGACAGGCAAAATCCGCCAGCATGGGGCCGGATACCTCTCCGGTATAGGCACCGCCGTCGTGCTCGCTGAGATCCTGTGCTCCCCAGACCAGTGAGCTGCCCCTCAAAGCATCGGCAACCTGGGCAAGGTAGGGGAACGGCGCAAAGACCGCGATGTCCGGCTGCGCAACCCCTGCGCGCCCCATCAGGCGCCTGAGCGACTCCAGCAAAACCCCGTTTGAGGCAAGGCTGCCGTGCATCTTCCAGTTACCTGCTACTAGCCTGCGCCGCATACGCGATATCGCCTGTAAAAAGCCAGACATTTTAGCTGTTTAGGGCTACCAGGGTCAAACAAAGTATCGGAATTTTCAGGGGTTTTTGCAATTTTCGGGATTGCAGACCCCATCTGCGAAATACCTGGCGCAGGTCAGGTATTTCGCGATACGGCCCGGGCCAATTGCTTTGCCAGTGTGCTGACCCGCACCGGGTCCCGCCCTTCTACCATGACGCGAAACAACGGCTCGGTACCCGATGCTCGCAGCAACACCCGTCCGGTGTCGCCCAACGCCGTTTCGGCGTCTCTGACCGCCTTGACGAGCCTTGGCCTTGATTGCCAGTTAAATCCCTTTGGCGCAGGTACATTGACGAGTATCTGGGGAAACAGGCGCAGCCCCCGGCACATGCCTGCGAGCGTGGACTTGTTCGATCGAATGGCAGCAAGCACCTGCAAGGCGGAAACAATGCCGTCCCCGGTTGAATGCTTTTCAAGGCAGATGATGTGTCCGGAATTCTCTCCGCCAAGGGTCCAGCCCCGTTGCTGCATCAGTTCCAATACGTATCGGTCACCGACTTTAGCCCGATCAAAAGCCATTCCCATTTTCTTCAGCGCCAGCTCAAGGGCCAGATTGGTCATGAGCGTGCCCGCGACGCCGGCCAGTCCGGATTGCCCACGCGCAATGACGTAGAGCAGTTGATCGCCGTCGTAACGCCGGCCGCGTGCATCAACCATGATGAGGCGGTCGCCGTCACCGTCCAGCGCGATGCCGAGATCAGCGTTCTGTGCCCTCACCGTTCTGGAAAGAAGTTCAGTGTGGGTTGCCCCGACCTTGTCATTGATGTTGTAACCATCGGGACTCACACCTATGGAAATGACCTCCGCCCCGAGTTCATGAAATACGTGGGGCGCCACGTGATAGGCCGCGCCATGGGCGCAATCGACGACAATCTTCAATCCGCGAAGATCCAGCGACTGTGGAAAAGTGCTCTTGCAGAATTCCACATACCGGCCGACGGCGTCGTCGATGCGCCGTGCCTTGCCGAGCCCCCGGGAATCCTTGCAGCGTATCGGATGATCCAGAAGCGTCTCGATTTCAGACTCGACCTCATCGGGCAGTTTCGAGCCCTGGGCCGAGAAAAATTTCACGCCATTGTCGTCATAGGGATTGTGCGAGGCGCTGATGACCACGCCGATCTGCAGTCGCAATGCGCGCGTCAGGTAGGCGACACCGGGTGTGGGCAGCGGGCCCACCAGCATCACGTCCACGCCCGCCGCCGAGAAGCCCGCCTCCAGCGCCGCCTCCAGCATATAGCCGGAAACGCGGGTGTCCTTGCCGATGAGCACCGCGGGATGCTCCCCCTTGGCCATGGTGGAGTGCTTCACCAATGCGGTGCCTGCGGCGAATCCCAGATGCATCGCAAATTCCGGCGTTATCGGTGACTTGCCGACCTTGCCGCGAACGCCGTCGGTTCCGAAGTATTTTCTGCTCATTGCATTTCCTGAATCAATGCCGGGTTGTTGTTTCATCGCGAATTGCGAGCCATATGGCCAGCGCATCGCGGGTGGGCGCAACGTCGTGCACCCGCAATATTGAAGCGCCGCGTTGCGCCGCGAGCAAGGCCGCCGCCACGCTGGCATGCACACGCCCGGCCACCGGCCGCCCGGTCAGCGCCCCTAATGTCGATTTTCTCGATGCGCCAAACATCACCGGCAGTCCCGTCGCTGCAAATTTCCCGAGGTCGCGAAGCAGACGCACATTGTGTTCGACGGTTTTTCCGAAACCGAAACCCGGATCAATGCAGATCCGGTCACGAGCAATGCCTGCGGCTTCGGCTGCCGCAACCCTTGCCTCAAGATACGCCCTGACCTCACCCACAACATCGTCATAGTCCGGTGACTGCTGCATGGTGGCTGGATCACCCCTCATATGCATGAGGCACACTCCCACGTCGGAATCCGCCACGGCAAGCAGAGCTTCATCAGCCATTAATGCATTGATATCATTGATAAAAGAAGCACCCTCTCCAATCATGGCGCGCATGACCGCAGGCTTCATGGTGTCTATGGATACCGGGACTGGTGCGTCACGCAGCGCCCGCATGACAGGCATCAGCCGCCCCATTTCCACTTCCGGCGGCACGACCGCGGCACCGGGCCTTGTCGATTCTGCACCAAGGTCGATGATATCCGCGCCCTCTTCAATCAGGCGGAACGCATGCGCAATGGAAAGCTTCGCGTCCCGCCCGCCATCGGAAAAGGAATCCGGCGTGACATTGACGATGCCCATGATCAGGGGGCGGGACGGCGCAAGCCGGAACCTGCCGCAGCGAAGCAAAGCGCTCAAGCGGCAGGGGCGGTCTCGGTGGCGCCGGTGGTCGGACCGGGCTGCTGCGGCGGCTTTTGCGAGGGCTGCGTCGGCTTGGGAGGGCGCGGCGCAAGCCCCGCCATGATGTCGTTCAACTGATCGGCATCCAGCGTTTCCCACTCGAGCAGCGCCTTGGTCATGGCCTCTACCTTGTCGCGATTGTCCTCGATGAGTTTCCTCGCCAGCGCATACTGCTGGTCGATGATGCGCCGGATCTCCTGGTCGACCTTTTGCATGGTCGTCTCGGATACATTCTTGTGAGTGGTGATCGAGCGGCCAAGGAACACTTCTCCCTCGTTTTCGCCGTAGACCATGGGGCCCAACGCATCGGACATGCCCCACTGGGTGACCATGCGGCGTGCGATCTCGGTGGCGCGTTCGAAGTCGTTGGAAGCGCCGGTGGTCATCTGGCTCATGAATATTTCCTCGGCAATGCGCCCGCCAAACAGCACCGCGATGGTGTTGAGCAGACGATCCCGGTCCTGGCTGTAACGGTCTTCCGTCGGCAGTTGCATGGTCACGCCCAGCGCGCGCCCGCGCGGAATGATGGTGACCTTGTGCACCGGATCAGTCTTGGGCAGGAGCTTCGCCACAACGGCGTGACCGGACTCATGATAGGCCGTGTTGCGGCGTTCTTCCTCGGGCATGACCAACGAACGGCGCTCGGCGCCCATGATGATCTTGTCCTTGGCGCGCTCGAAATCCTCCATGTCGACCAGGCGCTTGTTCATGCGAGCGGCGAACAGGGCGGCCTCATTTACGAGGTTGGCCAGATCCGCACCGGAGAACCCCGGCGTGCCGCGGGCAATGATGTCCGCCTTCACGTCAGGCGCCATCGGCACCTTGCGCATGTGAACCTTGAGAATTTCCTCGCGACCGCGGATATCGGGCAGCGGCACCACCACCTGGCGATCGAAACGTCCCGGACGCAGCAGCGCCGGATCCAGAACATCAGGGCGGTTGGTTGCGGCGATGACAATCACCCCAGTCGTTCCCTCGAAACCATCCATCTCGACCAGCAACTGGTTGAGGGTCTGTTCGCGCTCGTCATTGCCGCCGCCAAGGCCCGCGCCGCGCTGGCGGCCTACCGCGTCAATTTCGTCGATAAACACGATGCACGGCGCCTGCTTCTTGGCCTGCTCGAACATGTCGCGCACCCGTGCTGCGCCCACACCCACGAACATTTCCACAAAATCCGAACCGGATATCGAGAAGAAAGGAACCTTCGCCTCGCCTGCAATGGCGCGCGCCAGCAGGGTCTTACCGGTACCGGGATTGCCCACCATCAGCACACCCTTGGGAATGCGGCCGCCCAGTTTCTGGAATTTTGTCGGGTCGCGAAGGAAATCGACCAGTTCCGCAACATCCTCTTTCGCCTCTTCGCATCCCGCGACATCGGCAAACGTGACCGTGTTGGTGGACTCATCCGTCATGCGGGCGCGCGATTTGCCGAAAGAGAACGCACCGCCCCGCCCGCCTCCCTGCATCTGCCTCATGAAGAACACCCAGACGCCGATCAGGAGCAGCATCGGGAACCATGACACAAAGATGTTCATCAGGAGCGAAGGCTCCTCTTCGGGCTTCGCCTTGATCTTGACGCCGTACTTGAGCAGGTCGGAGACCAGCCAGATGTCACCGGGCGAGTAGCTTGTGACAGGCTTGCCGTCGGTGGTGCGCGCCTTGAGGTTGCGCCCTTCGATCACCACCTCACCAATGCGGCCCGCCTTCACCTCCTCGATGAACTGGGAATAATCCATGGCGGTCAGTGTCTGCTGACGGGTATTGAATTGATTGAATACGGTCATCAGCACCAGACCGATTACCAGCCAGATCACCAGATTCTTGAAAAGATTGTTCAAGTGGGACTTTCCATAACAACGTTAAACCGGAGACAAACAGCCACGGGGTCACCATTCTAGTCGTATCCGACGCCCGCGCGCCAATTTGCCATGCAATCGCGAATACCCCGAGGAACACCCAATAAATCGACTTATGCGCCCCTTCGTATCCTTCTGATTTGGGGGAGTTACGAGGGGGCGTATGCCCCCCTCGTTCGATAACCTCTCCCTAATTGCCCAAATAACCCTTTCCCAACAGGTACATTTCCGCCGATCTGCCGCGCGAGGCATCGGGCTTTCGCGATGCCACCGTCCTGAATGCGCGTCGAACCCGGGCCAGGTATTCCGGATAACCACCACCCTGGAACACCTTGACCAGAAAATCGCCATCGGCGCGCAGGTGCTGGCAGGCAAACTCCAACGCCAGTTCACATAAATCCATGCTCCGGGCCTGATCGCCCGAGGCTATGCCGGTTATATTGGGGGCCATGTCCGAAACCACAAGGTCCAGCTTTCGACCGGACAGGGCGGATGTCAGGCGCGACAGTGGCTCATCCTCGCGGAAATCACCCTGGATCAGTTCAACACCGGTTATCGGCTCAATCGGCAGCAAATCAAGGGCGATGACCCGACCGGATGCGCCGACTTTCTGTGCGAGCACCTGCGCCCAACTCCCGGGCGCGGCGCCCAGATCGACCACACACATGCCGGGGGCGATCAAGCGGTCCTTTTCGTCGATTTGAATCAGCTTGAACGCTGCGCGTGAACGGAATCCGCGGGCCTTGGCCTGTTGCACGTAATGATCGTTGACGTGCTCGCGCATCCACGAGTTTCCGATTTTTGAACTGCCTTTTTTCACATGATTTCCCGAAAATGACCTGCCCGGTCCGAAAGTGGTAATGAAACAGCCAATTGTGCGGTTTTCATCCCCTTCGCCGGATAGAATATACCGATGAAACAACTCAACGCCGCTAAACGAACTGCCTTGCGGGCCCGCGCCCATCCCCTCAAACCCGTTGTCATGATCGGCGCCGGGGGACTGACGCCGGGTGTCCTGCTTGAGATAGAAACAAGCCTCAAGGCGCACGAATTGATCAAGATCCGCGTTGGCGAACCCGACCATGCGGAACGCGAAACCATGTGCACGGCCATCTGCGCCAACGCTGGCGCCTCTCCCATCCAACACATCGGCAAGGTTCTCGTGATCTATCGCGAGAACCCGAAGGAGGAAACCAGGGTGGCGATCAGAAAGCCGAGTGTCAAACCGGAAAAAACAAAGGACCGGCCCACCCGAAAATCCGAGGGACGCCCCGGATCCAGAAGCGGGAAGACCCGAGGGAAGCAGCAATATGGTGCCGCCTCGGAATCCGCAAGACGCCCCCGCAGTACGCGCCGCTGAAACTTTATCGCGGCACCAAACCCGTCAGAACAGATAGGTGTACTGGACGCTCAGTATCCGTATCGAACTGCTGTAGCTTCCGTTGACCTGACCGCGTGGAAATCCAAGGGCCGTTGCCGCCACGTCTCCGTTGTTGTTGATCGGACCGTCCTTCATCATGATGTAGGCAAAACCGGCATCCAGGGTGCCTTCCCGGTTGGGCCTGTACTGGGCGCCAAACGTCAGCCAGGTCCGGTTGCTGTCCGGCAGGCGAACCGTCCGGTACTGGTCTGGCACCGGGGATTCATCATAGGCGGCGCCAAAGCGCAGCTTGATGCTGTCGCTATAGCGGTAATTCGCGCCGATCGAAGTGCGTATGGTGTTGCGAAACTTCATCTGCGTGACATCATCGGCGGCGCCGGCCACCGAGAACTGCACCCGCAGCTCGGGAATTTTGGCCCATCCGGTCCATGACACGTCACCGAGCAAGTCCCACTTTTCGTTGAGCTTGTGCACCCCGCTGAATGAAAACGTGTCCGGCAATTTCACGCCGATAGCAATGTTCTGGTCTTGCGTGCCGGGATTGCCGTTGATGATGGTGTTGGCTCCGGCGGACCCGGTCACCGGATGGGTTGCCGTCTGGGTGCCGGTCAGCTGGTACTTGATGCTTGAACGGTAGGCGATGCCCAGCCTGGTGGCATCAGAAACCTGGAAGGTTGCGCCTAAGTTGTAACCCCATGCGGAATCGCTGACCTTGAGTTCGTTCCTGCCCTCGACGTTGCCGATCGCAACGGCCGAGGCAAGACTCGAGGCACCGACCACCGCGGTGTAATTCACGGCCTTGGTCAGGGTGGCGTCAAGCTGCTGGTAGTTAACGCCAAAACCCAGCGAGACGCTCTCGCTTGCCTTGTAGGCCACCGTCGGATTGACGTTGACCGATTTCAATTCGGATTTGATCCCCTGAAAGCGGCCGCTCCAGTTGTCGTCGTACTGGGTCTTCAGCCCGAAAGGAGAGTTGATGCCCACGCCAATCGACCAGCGCGGATCCAGACGCATGGCAAAGTAGCCGTTAGGGAATCGCTGAATAAGTAGTCGCGCGAAGCAATGCTTGAACGCGATTTCGCTGAATCGGTGAAACGAATGAAATTTTCATCAACATTGGGGCCGTTTTGATGGGGATAGCAGGGCATTCCCCGGTATTTGCCCTACG
>CAIUKQ010000488.1 GCA_903899705.1 uncultured beta proteobacterium | reverse complement strand
GCCCCCTGCATTGACCTGTGCATGTAGATGAAGGGGCTTAATAAAAACGCGGACGAGTGGCGTGCCACCACCTTTTCCTTGCCCACAAAGAAGGAAATTTCCGACAGGCTGAAGTGAAATTCACGCGCCCTGAGGAAGGCCACCGCACGCATCACATGCACGTCCTCCATGAAGCCGAAACGTACATTGACCGAGTGAAAGTTATGATCCCTGTGCTGGATGGTGACCCGTTCAGAGTCCGCGACATAGGGCGAATTCACCGTTTCCAGGTTCATCAAGACAACCCGTTCGTGAAGCACTTTATTGTGTTTTAAATTGTGCAGCATTGAATTCGGCACAATGTTGTCGTGGGGAACCATGAAAATGGCTGTTCCCGACACCCTGGGCGGCACATGGAGATCCAGGCTTTTCAGGAAATCCACCAATAATATGGACGAAGACCAGCGCGCCTTCAATAATTTTTCGCGGCCGTAAACCCAGGAAACCATCGTCAAAAGCAGGATTGAAGCCACACAAACAGGCATCCAGCCGCCTTCGAAGAATTTGAAAAGATTCGCCCCCAGATAGATCAAATCAATGGCAAACAGCATGGCAAAAAGCGGAACAAATAACCACTTGTTCCACTTCCTTACAAAAACCATGAGAAAGCCGGCGAGCAGGGTATCAATGGCCATGGCACCGGTGACTGAAACCCCGTAAGCCGAAGCCAGGTTATCCGATGATTTAAAGCCGATGACCAGCACCACCACACCGACAAAAAGGAATATGTTGATCTTGGACACATAGACCTGCCCAATCTCCTCAGCCGAAGTGTGTTTAACCCGCAAACGTGGGATGTACCCCAGGCGAACCGCTTGTGTCGCGATGGAAAAGGCCCCGGATATGACCGCCTGAGAAGCGATAACGGTGGCAATCGAGGCCAGAATGAGCATGGGGATCAATGCCCAGTCAGGGGCAAGAAGATAAAACGGGTTGTCTATCGCAGTAGGCAGGCTCATCAGCAAAGCACCCTGTCCAAAGTAGTTCAGCAACAGGCAGGGGAAGACAAGAAAAAACCAGGCGCGTTGAATGGGCTTTAATCCAAAGTGTCCCATATCGGCATAAAGCGCCTCACCACCGGTGACCGACAGCACGACCGAACCCAGAATGGCAACCGCAACCCCGGAATGCTCGATCAGCAGATTGATACCGTAAACGGGGTTCAATGACACCAAAACGACGGGGTTATTCATGATGCTCAACAGGCCCAGAATACCCAGTGCCGAAAACCACACCAGCATCACGGGACCAAATGCGATACCAATCTTTCCGGTCCCGAAGCGCTCAATGGCGAACAAGCCGGAAATCAAGGCAAGCGCTATGGGAACAACGTAGGGGGCCAGGTCAGGGGATAACACCTTGAGCCCCTCTACCGCGCTGAGCACTGAAATGGCGGGGGTGATCATGCTGTCACCAAAAAACAAAGCCGCCCCCAGCGCGCCTGCAATCATCACAAACCAGCTGTACCGGGAGTCTTTTGTAAGCGCAGACGAGACCAATGCGGTCAGGGCGAAGATCCCCCCCTCGCCTTTGTTATCGGCTTTCATGATGATGAAAACATACTTGATCATGACAACCAACACCAGGGACCATGTAATCAGCGACAAAACGCCATGGACCAGCGGCTCGATATCCGCACCGCTTTTGAAGCCGGCCGACTCGATCGACACCTTCAACGCATACAGCGGAGAAGTGCCAATGTCACCAAAAACCACACCAAGAGCCCCCAACGCTAGAGCGAATACATTCTTTTTGGAAGAATGGGGGTTTTGAACAGATGTCATTTTCAAAGAGCTAAATCCGGGTAAGGTATAAAACCAGCGAAAGGGCAATGCAAATCAAGCCGCCTCTGCGCCATGAATCTGCCGCCACAAGGCAAGCTCGCTTTGCGTGAGTCGGTCCAGTCTTTTGGCAACAGACTCGAACTGCTCCCTGTCGGTGAGAATGGCCAGTTGCCGGATCTCGCTGATCAACGATCTGTAATGCTCGATGGCATGCTCCGGGGTCTGTGAAATCTTCTGCACCGACAACTTTGAGAGGTCGTTGCGAACCTCCCGCGCCAGCCTGGCCTGTTCGATCAGCACCTCCACTTCATCTTCATCCAGGTGCAGCCGTTTCGCCTTTACGGCGATGATGGCGGCCTCCTCCTCGGAAATGACGCCGTCCTCGAGCATTTCATAAAGCTCGCCCCTCAAGGCCTCACGTTCTTTTTGCAATTGATCGGTAAATGCGGAACCCAACAATGCCGCCGGCAGCGCGAAAATGCCGATCCCCATCAACGCAAGAAGAATGGTCATGATGCGACCCGCCGGGGTAACCGGCGATATGTCGCCGTAACCCACCGAGGCAAGCGTGATGACCGCCCAGTAAATTGACTGCGGAATATTTTCGAATTTCTCGGGTTGCGCATCATGCTCGAACAGATACCCGAGGCTGGCCGTCAAAACCACCAGCAACAACATGACAAATGCCGATGCCCCCATCACAGGCCATTCGCGCACAATGACTTTGGTCAGTGTTTGAGTGGCATTGGTATAGCGCGTCAGTTTGAGCAATCGCAGCAATCTGAAAACCCGCAGGAATCGCAGGTCGAGCAGGTGATGCAGCAACGCCTCAAGAAAGAAGGGTGCAATCGCCAATAAATCGATCACCGATGAAAATGTTTTCGCCTGTTTGAGACGCCCGGACAATGCGCGTTGGAAACCGGGCTCCTCAACGCAGCAGTAGATCCGCATGCAATATTCGAGGGTGAATATCATGACGGCCACCATGTCCAGGATGATGAACTCCAGATGCAGGATATAACTGATGCTTTGAACCGATTCGAGCACCACTGCAATAACCGATATCACAACCCAGAAAGCTATAAAAAGATCGAAAAAATCGTGTAACGCCCCACCGCGACTGCTCGGAAAAACAAGGGCATGCATTTTTTGCCGGAAGCTGCGCCCGGCATTGGCCAATACAAAATCCTTGATAGCGGGAATCAGGACGCGAAACAGCTTCAAAATGCGCAGCAGCCGCAATGCACGCAGGACCCGCAGGTCAACCGGAACCAGCGACTGCAGGTAAAACGGCGCGACCGCCAGAAAATCTATGATGGCAAAAGGGCTTTTGATGTATCCGAAGCGGGGGGATTTTCGCCCCTGGAACTCGTGGTCCTCCGGCGCCAGATAAAACCTCAGGCCATATTCGAATGTGAACACGACCACAGAGAAAACATCAAACCAGTGAAACCAGTGTTTGTTCGGTTCGTATACGGCGGCAACATGCTCAAACAGCATTACAAAAAGATTGACGACGATCAGGATGCCGATCCAGCGATCGAATCCCTTCTGAAAGTTCCCTGTGATGGTCGGGTCAAGAAGCCATGAATACAGCCACTTGCGCAACGGCAGGCCACTGCCGATCTTCACCGTGGGAGTGGCAGTCGCCATCCTGATACGGTCCATGCCTTCATCGCTCGGCTCAACTACATCGCGGGGTGTGTTCATTGACAATACCTCAGAGTTCGGTCTCGCCAATCAGGATGGGGTAGGCACCCTTGTCGCAAACCGTGAGACGCACCGTGAATGGCTTGCCCACAGGATCCGCATCAACCAATGGCGACACAACGCTGCCAACCGCGGAGCCCGGTGGCGTGGGTGTGATTTTTTCGAATACCAGAGCCCCTGTCAGCTTGCGGTTTCCCGGCTCGCATTTGGCGGCAAATATCATGGGAGATTCGAAAAACGGATTGCGCAAATGCGCGAGCGCACCTTCATCTCGCGTGAGCGCCTCAAAGCAACGTGCCCAGGTTTGAGTATCGGGCTCAGTGACAGCGCCTGAAACACCGGCAACTGACACCTCCGATCTCCCCGAGCACGGGGCGGGTTCATAGCCGGCATCAAACCGCTCCTTGCCGGCTTTGGCAAACCATGCCAACCAGGCCTCGCCATTCTCCTTGGAAACCTCGGTTTTTCCGCCTTCAAGGTAGGCAATCTGGCCCACCCAGCACACAACGACAACCACCAACCCCAAAAAAATGAGAAAGATAGTATCGGTTGGAGTGACGCCATATCTGGAACTGACCATGGATTCGACGCGCTCTTTCTCAGTCATGGTAATCCGTCTTTGTGGCAATCCGGTTCAGGCGGCATTTCGCCGCCAAAAAGCACTGCTTGATTTGAACGACACGTCCGTGGGGGCGGTCAGTCTAACGACAAAGGAGCGGACCAATCCTTGAATTTCGATTAATAATTGTTAAGAAAGATCCGCTTAAAACCTTTGACGTGCCGCGCCTGGAAAGACCCTTTGATCACCTGGATACGTCCCTGTAAATCCCTCCTCGGGGTCAGGAAACCTGCAGGGTGAATCCGCCGGTGACCTTCATCAGCGTATCTACCAACCCCTTCAACTGCGCCGCGGTGTGGCCGGATACTGCGATGTTGGCCGAATCCGAATTGGCAACCGAAGTCAGTTTGCCAGCCGTATCAGCTGCGGCCAGATCATCAATATTGGTTCCAATGTCGGCGCCTGCGGCACTCACGGTAAAGCTGTCGACATTCGCATCAGCAGTCGCTGTTCCGACATGACCGGCATCCAGATCGGTAATCGTGGCGTGATAACCGAAGGTAGTGCCGTCGGTAATCATCCCCAGCGCGGCCTGATTGTCGGTGTATGCACCATCGCTGGCCAGATTCAGCACACCACTATCACTGACTGTGATTCCAGTGATTTTCGCCGCATTGCTCTGCAAATCGGCAAGACTGGTGACAAGATCCGCCGCATTGCTTGAAACGCTGACCGTTGCCACCTGAGTATTCGCCGTCAGGAAGCTGTCGACATCCGCCGCCGCGAGTCCGCTGACTGTCAACGACGCGCTGGTGAGACCGGTCATCGCCAACACAGCCGTTCCCGCATCAAACTGGGTCTTGGTGATGTCAATGGTCGCTGAATCACTCTGGGTCACATCGGTGAGTTTGGGTGTTCCCGCTCCGGCCAGCGTGCTCAGGTCGTCGAACTTGGCGGCAATATGGGCACTGCTGTCGGTGATGATCAGGGTGGCAACGTTGACATCGGCCGCAACGGCCGCCGCATCGTCGGCCAACACACCGGTGACGTCCGCGCTATAGGTACCACCGTTGACCTTGGACAGTGCACCAATATCGTTCTTGTACTGGTCCCCGGTGATGGCCAGGGTGGGGTTGGTCGCCGCATCGGTCCAGCCGATGCTGAGCAGCTTGCCCCCCATGGTTTGCAGCGCATCCAGATTGGTCGTGATATTGGCCCCCGAATCGGACACCACGAGGGTCTTCACCCTCGCGTCGGTATTGACGGCATTTGAGCTGTCCGTCGCATCGGCTGCCGACACGCCACTGACGGAAAGAGAGACACTCCCGACAATGGCGGCCAGGGCAGCGGTCTGCGCGGTGTACTGGTCGTTGTTGATCACCAGCGGGGATGCTATATCGGTGAGGGTTACGCTTGCACTTGCTGCCAGCTTGCCGGCGGTGATCAGGCCGCCCAGGTCGGCCAACCTTGCGGCGACCGCAGAGCCTGTGTCCTTCACCGTCATGCTGCTCACGTGGCTGTTCGACAACGTAAGCGTCTTGGCATCGGTGGCGCGCACATCGGTCACGTTCAAGTTGTAGGATCCGGTCAGCTTGCCCAGGACCCCGGCATTGGTTGACAACGCCGAATGCGCCATGCTGATCTCATCGGCACCGGCACCCGTCTGCGTGACCGCCTGCAGCTTTCCTGCCGTGTTGAGCGTGCGCAGGTCGGCAAGCTTGCTGGTGAGATTGCTCGCGCTGTCCGATACCGACATTTTGGTGATGTGTGAAGTATCACTGTTGGCCAGTGCCAGGGCATCTCCAGAGGCCACATTCGAGACGGACAAAGTGTAGGCGTTCGTGAACTTTGCAAGCACCGCAGCAGACCCGCTGAGCGCTGTGGCGGTCAGCGAAATGGCTGCAGGGGTGCCCGACTGCGTCACCGCCTTGAGTTGGGTGTTGATACCCACAAGCCCCGCCAGGCTGCTGGCAATATTGGCGCTGCTGTCGGATACCGAGACATTGGACACCTTCGACGCAGCCGCCGTGGCGGCTGCATTGGCCGCAGTCACGCCAGTCACATCCATCAGGAAGCTCCCGCCGTTCAGCTTTCCGGAAGACAGCAGCGCGCTACCGTTGGCAGATGTGCGCTGAGTGTCGGTGAGAACAAGGTGGGCACTGTCGGATAGCGTGATGGACTCCAGCTTGGAGGTATCGATGCCGCCCAATTCATTGAAAACGCTAGAGATATGCGCCGCCGTATCGGTGATGGTCATCTTCTGCACCGTCGAATCAGCGGCCATGGTGCTGGCCATCGCGGCGCTCACCCCGGTCACCCGCAATCCGGGCGCCGTGGTGTCTGCCAAAGTGATCTTGGCCAGCGTGGCGGCCTGGGATACGAACTGGTTGAAAGTAGTGGTGAGGGCGTGAGCACTGTCCTGAATAATGCTCTTTAGCTTGCCTCCCAGATTGGCCATTGCATCGAGACTGCTCGATATGACTGAATAGGTGCCGTTCAACGTGATGTCGTTGACCTTGGCGTTACTGGACAGTGCCGCAAATTGGCTGCTTGCCGCGCTGACCGTGTCCTTCACTGCAATGTGCTGTATGTGGGCGTTGGTCGCCAGCGTCCTGGCTTCGGCGGCGCTGGCCTGCGTCACATCCAGGAAATAACTGCCCTTCACGTTGTTACTGCCGTACACCTGGCTGAGAACCGGCGCCCGCGCCGCAAGGTCCGTGGACTTGATGCCGATGGGGCCACTGTCGGACAATTTGATGGCGGTCATGGCCAGCAGGTCGGCGTTGTGGATGGCCGAGTCCGCGAAAATGGCCGCAATATGCGCGCTCGTGTCCACGACATTCTTTTGGATTACTTTTGACAACCCGGGGGTTGTTCCGCTAATCGCTATGATGTTGGCGTAAGTGTCTGAAACAGAAAGATTTTTCACCTTGCCATCTGCTGCCACCGCGGCAACACCGGCGGCCGAAACACCCGTCACCGACAGTGTGCCCGTACCATCAAGCTTGCTCAGGATAGCGGCCTTGCCCACGTAATCCGCATGACTGACCGCGATGGCGCTGAGCGGGTCGGCCTGCGTGATACTCGCCAGCTTGGACGAATCAATACCGGCCAGACCGGCCAGATTGGCGCCGATGATGGATGCCGTATCCTTGACTGCCACAGAACTGATCTTTGCATTGCCGCTGACCATGGATGCGGCCCGCGACGCAGAGACTTCAGTAATTGCCAGCGTGTATTGACCCTGCGTGGAAGTACCCGCGAGATCCCCCCACACTTTCCCAAGCAGGGCGGCGGTCGTGCCGCCCGCGTTGGTTCCGATATTGCCGTTGTATTGGGTCTGCGTCATGGTCAAACCGGTAGACGCCCCCGTCAGCGTAATCTTGTCGATCTTGCCCGAACGCTGCAGCAGCGTCGAAAAATTCTGCGCAATATTCGAGCTGTTATCCGCAATGTCCACGTGGGCCACCTTTGCGTTCGCCAGAATGGCGGCCATGTTGGCGGTGCCCACTCCGCTCACTTTCAGGCTAAGGAATCGCTGAATAAGTAGTCGCGCGAAGCAATGCTTGAACGCGATTTCGCTGAATCGGTGAAACGAATGAAATTTTCATCAACATTGGGGCCGTTTTGATGGGGATAGCAGGGCATTCCCCGGTATTTGCCCTACG
>CAIUKQ010000487.1 GCA_903899705.1 uncultured beta proteobacterium | reverse complement strand
TGCAAACGAGTCCGCCACGTACAGCGTATAGCCATCGGGTGCCGAACGGACGGCCGCTTCGCCGGCAATCAGGCCATCCGCGCCGACGCGATTCTCAACAATATAGGACTGGCCAAGGGCCTGGCTCAGCGCCTGCGCCGAGCCGCGTGCAACCAGATCACCCGGACCACCGGCAGGCGTGCCGACGAGGATGCGCACGGGTTTGGAAGGATAAGACTGGGCGGAGGCCTGCATTGCAGCCGCCATCAGCATGCAGACCACGAATGCGCGTACTGTGATTCCATTGGTCAAAAAATATTTCACGTGATACCTCCTGGGTTCGGTCCGGTTTCTGTGCAGCAATAGTATCCAATCATCCTTGCCTGCGTCGAAGTCGGCAGGACCGCACCGGCAAGGCGGGCAAGCAATGCTTATCGCAGCATCTGAATTGGTTGCGCAATTCACTTTTGCAATCAGGTCGGCCCTGATAGAGTCGGACACGCGTCATTCCCTCCGAAACCGGGACCTGCACAATGCTTCGCGCCTGGCGAACGTATGCCGGACCAAAAGCAGAAAAAAGGAAAACAGTGTGAGCAAGCAGTTACTGATGGTGGGAAGCATGCCTCTCGACACGGCAAGCGAAGTCATGGAAACCTTCGGCAATCCCCTTGGAAATTTTCTTCGAACCATCCCCGATGGCGAAATCGGCCCGCGCCGCTACTGGGTGAGTCATGTGCACCTGCAGGTCTTCGCACTGCATCCGGACCTAGAAATACTTCAAAGGCCGCGGCGCGACAACGGCGTGGAGCGCCTCTATCCCCATGACGACAAGGACGGCTGGGCATTCATGGTGAAGCCTGGCGTTGAGCGGCTGGTGTTCGGCGATCCGGGCTGGCGCCTGGCCTACGCTCAAGACGCCCTCAGCTCCTATTTCGTGTTCCGAACACTCAAGGAAAAAGGCATCCTGCCCCCGCACATCCGTTTCCAGGTTTCGCTGCCCATGGTCAACAGCGTTTGCGCGGTCCGCACCTTTCCAACGCCGGGCGATCTTGACAAAGTCCGCCCCAGATACACCGATGCCCTGCGCGCAGAAGTCGAGACCATTACGTCGAAGATTCCGGCGACGGAACTCGCCATACAGTGGGATCTTGCCCGGGAGATAACGGAGATCAACGGCGGAGTTTCCGGCGTGCCGGCGGAAGGTTCCATCGAACGCAATATCGCCCAGGTCGCCGCGTTGTCCCCGCATATTCCCGAAGGCGTCGAGCTGGGCTATCACTTCTGCTTTGGCACCATGGGCGGCTGGCCGCGCTTCTCGCCGAAGGATCTGGGCGCAACCGTGCAGTTCGCCAATGCGGTGGTCCAGGCATCGGGAAGGCGCGTGGACTGGGTGCACATTCCGCTGCTGGACAGGGTGACTGACGAATTTGTCGCGCCTCTTGCCCAACTTAAACCGCAGGGCGCGCGCGTCTACCTTGGTGCAATCCACAACATGGAACGTTTCAAGGAACGTATTGCGATGGCGAAGAAATACCTGCCGGAATTCGGCGTCGGCGCCTACTGCGGCCTCGGCAGGATGCCGGCCGACCAGGTGCCGAAAGTCCTTGAGGACCATATCGAAGCGAGCAGACTGATCGGCTGAGACACAACCGGCACCTCAGAGTCATCGGATCAAAGACCGGGCCGAGACCCAGCTGAGCCGGGACTCGAACAGTTCTTAACCCGCATTCCCGGGCCCGGCCGTCCGGCTTATTTACGCGTCGCGCTGAACGAACCCGAGGAACCACTGCCCTTGCGCGTGCCTTCCATCGCGTTGCCATTGACACGCGCCTCATATTGAGCCCCGCCCGCGAGGAAGGTGATCTGTTCGCCGCGCAGGCGACCGGTCACCGGCAAGGGCTTGCCATCCGTAGTGAGCGTGCCGCTCACTACCTGGAATTCCTGTTTCAGCGCGAGTTCGCTCTTGCCCAGGCTCCAGTTGCCGCCGACCTTGGCCGGCACCACCCAGAAATAGGCCGTGCAGTAGGTGGAGCATCCCTCGGTCACATTGACCGATTCATCTTCCTTCCAGTTGTCCATGGTGAAGGTGTTGGAGACGATGCGCGTGCCGGGCTTGAGGTCGAGGATCTTCGGGCGCAGCTTCAGGTTGATGCTGGAGAGCAAAAACATGGTGATCACGTTGGCCTGCGAAAAATCGGTCTCGAAAAGATCAGCCTTCATGAAGGTCGCGCGCTCGGAAACGCCGGCCTTTGCGGCATTCTGCTTCGAGAGCTCCACCATGTTCGGGTTGAATTCAATGCCATAGGCGCGCACGCCCATCTTCGCCGCGGTAATCACGGTCCGCCCGTCGCCCGAGCCCAGGTCGTAGAGCGTGTCTTTGGCCGTAACTTTGCCAAGTTTCATCATGGCATCCACCAGCGCCTGTGACGTGGGAACCCAGATCACGTCCTTGCCGGCCTGGCCGACCTGCGGCTCGAAACCTTTTTGCGCTTCGCTGGACTGCGTCTGCGCAAACACACCGCTCGCAAATGTTGCCAGCACCAATGCCGTGAAGGAATGACGGAGGAGTCTGGTCGTTTTCATGCTGTTCTCCTGTAAGTGGGATAGTTGCCGGGCACGCGAAAATCCGGAGCCGGCCGGTGCGCGGTATATTAACCCCGCTCCGCGCAAACACCATTTTCCCGGCCGGCATTCCGGAACAACCGGAAAGCCGGCCGCCCGCATTTCCTTTGAGGAATTTCCCGCCATGCCCCAGAGTCCCACCAGCAAATACGTGCAGGCCAATGGCCTGCAGTTTCATTACCTCGATTGGGGCAGCGTCGACTCACCGCCACTGGTGCTGCTGCATGGCGTGGGCCAGACCTGCCACACGTGGGACATGTTCGCCGCTGCCATGGCGTCGCATTTTCATGTGATGGCCTTCGACCAGCGCGGCCACGGCGACAGCGACTGGTCGGCTGACCGCGACTATGCCCGCGCCTCCATGGTGAAGGACGTTTCGGAATTCACCAAGGCCGTGGGCCTGGACAGCTTCTACCTCATCGGCATGTCCATGGGCGGCATGAATTCGATGATGTTCACTTCGCAGAACCTGCCAAGGGTCCGTTCGCTGGTGGTGGTCGACATCGGGCCGCGAGTGGAGCGCACGGGCTCGAGCCACATCCGCGACTTCATGAGCGGCAACCGGGAGTTCAACGACCTGGACGAGGCCGCGGCCGTGATCCACAAGTTCAATCCGCGCCGGCCGCTGGAGGCCATCCGCAAATACACCTGTGTGTACAACCTCAAGCAGTTGCCAACCGGCAAGTGGACCTGGAAGTACGACTCCTATTTCGCCAGTGCGCAGCGACTGGGCGATCCCAAGGTCATGCACGACCAGCTGGCCGCTGCCGCGCAACTGATCAGCTGCCCGACACTGCTCGTTCGTGGCGCGCAAAGCGACGTGTTTTCGCTGGAGGGCGCGAAGGAATTCCAGCAGCTCATTCCCGGATCGGCCTTTGAACTGGTGGCAGGCGCGGGGCATTCGGTGATGGGTGACAACCCCGCCGGATTCGAGGCGGCGGTCCGCGGGTTCTATGTCAAACAGGGCGTACTCGCGCAATGAGGATTTCCGCTTGAGATACCTTCATTGACAACGCGGCCGGTCGCGCTTCGCAAGGCCGCTGGGACGCGATGACGCTGATTGCCAAGGCGGTGAAATCTGCCGACATAAAGCCCGAATAGGCACATAACATAACTATATGATTTATCAATATTTTATGGCACTCCCAGCGGCTGCCTGCACCCTGGAGTCAGCCCATGCCTGAACTCGATCCGGAAGTTGCCGCCGTTCTCGAGCGCGTGAAGCGCGACGAGGGCAAGCTGTATGCGCAGAAGCTGCGCGACGCCGGCGTGGCGGTGGAACTCATCGAAGCCAAAGGCCAGATCCATCAGGTATTTTCCTGGTCCGGCGCATTTACCATGGGCCCCAGGGTCATTGATCAGGCCGCCGCTGCGATCCGCGCGGCCATGGAAGAAAAGGCTTCAGTCAAGGAATGAGCAACATGCACGACAGCGATATCCTCGTCATCGGCGGCGGCAACGCCGCGCTGTGCGCCGCCATTACCGCCGCGGAAGCCGGCGCGACGGTCACCCTTCTTGAATGCGCGCCACGCCACTACCGGGGCGGCAACAGCCGCCACACACGCAACATCCGCACCATGCACCACGCGCCCATGCATCCGCTCATCGAGGCTTATCCCGAGGAGGAGTATTACCAGGACCTCGTGAAAGTCACGGGTGGCGATACGAACGAAGACCTCGCGCGTCACGTCATCCGCACCTCGGAGCCGGGCATTGCGTGGATGAAGGCGCATGGCGTGCGGTTCCAGCCGTCGCTGGGCGGAACGCTGCATCTGGGGCGCACCAATGCGTTTTTTCTCGGGGGCGGAAAGGCGCTGGTGAACAGCTACTTCCATGCGGCGGAACAACTGGGTGTGAAAATATTGTATGAGGCCGAAGCCGTCGACCTTGAGATTGAAAACAATCTCTTCAAAGCCGCCGTCGTAAAGCATGAAGGCGTGGAGAAACGCATCACCGCGAAAGCGGTTGTCATTGCCGCGGGCGGCTTTGAATCCAATCTGGAATGGCTGGAAGAAGCGTGGGGGGCGCCTGCGCGGAACTTCCTCATCCGCGGCACGCCCTACAACATGGGAAAAATGCTTCGCGTGCTGATCGACCGTGGCGCGAAGCAAATCGGCGATCCCACGCAATGCCACGCGGCTGCGATCGACGCGCGCGCGCCCAAGTTCGATGGCGGCATCGTATCTCGCGTGGACTGCGTGTCACTGGGCGTGGTGGTGAATCGCGATGGGCTTCGCTTCTACGACGAGGGCGAGGACTTCTGGCCCAAGCGTTATGCGATCTGGGGACGGCTCATCGCACTTCAGCCCGACCAGATCGGCTACTGCATCATCGACCGCAAACCCATCGGCCGCTTCATGCCACCGGTGTTTCCGGGATTCAAGGCCGACAGCATCGCCGAGCTCGCGCAGAAAATGCAGCTGCCGGTGGATACCGTGGTGAAAACGCTGGCCGACTACAACGCCGCCGTCAAACCCGGGCAGTTCGACCACACCATTCAGGACAACTGCCGCACCGAGGGTCTGGTACCGGAGAAAACCCACTGGGCGCTGAAAATCGATGAACCGCCCTACTACGGCTATCCGCTGCGCCCGGGCATCACGTTCACCTACCTGAGTGTTGACGTCACCAAGGAAGCACGCATCAAAATGAATTCAGGCGACGTCGCACCCAATATGTTTGCAGCCGGCGAGATCATGGCGGGCAACATCCTCAGCAAGGGTTATCTGGCCGGAATCGGCATGACCATCGGCACGGCTTTCGGGCGCATCGCCGGAGAGGAGGCCGCGCGCCATGTCAAACACTGAATTCATCATCAGGCTCCCCTCGGACACTCCCGCCCTGATGGCCGAAGGCGCCCGCCAGATGGGCATTTGCAATTCCTGCCGCTATTGCGAGGGCTATTGCGCGGTGTTTCCTGCCATGGAACGGCGGCTGGAGTTCAATGGCGGCGACCTCAACTATCTCGCCAATCTGTGCCACAACTGCGGCGAGTGCTACTACGCCTGCCAGTATTCGCCGCCGCATGAATTCGCCATCAACATTCCGCAGATGCTGGGCGAAATCCGCGCGAAGTCCTACAAGACCTATGCGTGGCCGGCGCCGCTGGCGAAGCTGTTCGACTGCAATGGCCTCTTTGTTGCGTTCGCACTGACGCTGGGGATTGCCGGCATCTTTTTCCTTGCCACTCTGATGTCCGGCAACGGTGTGGCACTCACGCAGGTGCGGTCCGACGGCAACTTCTATGGGGTGATTCCGCACACGGCCATGGCGGGGGTGTTCGGGGTGGTGAGCCTCTTTGTGCTCGCGGCGCTTGTCGCAGGGTTCATGAACTTCTGGCGCGACGCGGGCGAAAACCTTGCAGAGTTCACGCGCCCCTTTGCGTTGTACGAAGCACTGAAGGACATCGCCACGCTGAAGAACCTCGATGGCGACAGCGGTGTGGGCTGCACCTACCCGGGTGAACAGCCCTCACAGGCGCGCCGCTGGTTTCACCACCTGACCTTCTACGGCTTTCTGCTGTGTTTTGCCGCGACGACGGTCGGAACGATTTATCACTATGTCTTCGGATGGATCGCGCCCTACGCACTTACCAGCCTGCCGGTGCTACTGGGAACAGCGGGCGGCATCGGTCTCGCCATCGGGCCGGCGGGACTTTGGTGGCTGAAAAGTCGCCGCGATGCGGCCACCGCCACGCCTTCGCAGTCAGGCATGGACATCGCCTTCATCGTGCTGCTGATCCTGACAAGCGTCACCGGCCTTGTCCTCCTCGCACTGCGCGACACCTCGTGGATGGGCGTCACGCTGATCATTCATCTGGGTGCGGTGATGGCATTGTTCGTGAGCCTGCCGTACGGCAAATTCGTGCATGGCATTTATCGAGGGGCGGCGCTGGTGAAATTTGCACTGGAAAAACGCCGGCCCGGTCTCAACCTGGGGAGTGACTGAATGAAAACCAAAAGTGGATTGCGGCTGGGCATTTCCCTGCCGCAGAGTTTTCCCGGCGAAAAGCTGGACCACACCTACCTGCGCGAATATGTCCTCAAGGCGGAGAGCCTGGGGTTCGAGGACGGCTGGCTGACCGAGGGCATCCTCAGCGCCAACTACCACCTGGAGCCCGTAACCTATATCGCACACCTCGCGGCGATCACGACGAAGCTGCGCTTTGGGATCGCGGTGATCATCCTCAACACGCGCAATCCGGTGCAACTCGCAAAGTCGCTGGCCACCGTTGACCAGTTAAGCAATGGCCGATTGATCGTGGGTGTGGGCATCGGCGCGGGCACGGCCAACTATCCCGCGTTTGGCATTCCGGCCGAGCGCCGCGTGGCCCGCTACGAAGAAGCCATCAACGTGATGAAGGCACTGTGGACCGAGGAGCGCGCCACCCTCAAGGGCGAGTTCTGGACGCTCGATGGCACACGCATGAAACCCAAGCCCCTGCAGAAGCCGCATATGCCGCTAGTCTTTGGCGGACATTCGGAGCCGGCGCTGCGACGCGCGGTCAGGATGGGCGATGGCTGGATGGCGGCCGGTTCCACCTCGACGGCCGAGTCATTGGCGAGCCTCAAGCAGATCCGCGGCTACCTGGCCGAGGCGGGTCGCAAGGAATCGGAGTTCTGGCTATCCAAGCGCATCTACATCGCCGTTGATGACGACGAGGCGCGCGCGCGCGAAAAACTCTCGGCAGCGCTCAGCTATCAATACGGCGGACGCGACCAGAGCGACGTGGGGCTTGCGGCCACGCCTTCACGCGCCGTGGAGGTTCTGGGCACACTTCGGGAGGCCGGTGCGCAGCACATCCTGATCAACCCGGCCTACGATCACATGCAGCAGATGGATGTACTGATGAACAAGGTCATTCCACAACTCTAGGAAGATACAAATGTTATTTAAAAATCAGATAGTTGCCACACTACTCGGCGCAGGCATTCTGGCGCTGCCGCTCGCAGGCCAGGCACAGCCTTATCCCAACAAACCCATCCGCGTGATCTTTCCCTATCCGGGAGGCTCGGTGCCCGACAGCATCGGCCGTCAGGTCAGCCAGGGCGTCAGCGAAATTCTCGGCCAACCACTGGTATTCGAGAATCGCGCGGGCGCCAATGGCGTCATCGGCACGGAGGCCAGCGCCAAAGCGATACCGGACGGCTACACCATTTCATGGACCACAACCTCGGCCTTCGTCTTCAATTCCTTCCTCCTGAAGAAACTGCCCTACGACCCGCTCAAGGACTTCGCTCCCATCACCAATGCCGGCGACATTCCGATGGCGGTGATGGTGCATGGCTCGATGCCGGTCAACAATGTGCGCGAGTACATCGAATACGCCAAGAACAACAAGGGCAAGCTGACCTTCGGCAGCTTCGGCACCGGATCGTTGCCGCATCTATACGGCGAGCTGATCAACAAGTCTGCCGGAACGGACATCCTGCACGTTCCTTTCAAGGGAGCGGCCGCCGTTGTCACGGATTTTGTCGCCGGCCGCGTGGATGCCACCTATGTGAGCATCGGCAGCGTGCTGCAGTACTGGAAGGCGGGCAAGGTCAAGGTACTCGCCATCGCCAGTCCCAAACGACACCCCGCACTGCCCGACCTGCCCACGCTCAACGAAGGCCTTCCCAATGTCGAACTGCTGGCCAACTGGATGGGCTATGTGGCGCCGGCACAGGTGCCGCGTCCCATCGTCAATCAGTTGCATGCGGCGATGATGAAGGTGATTCACACGCCGGAATTCAACAAGCGACTGGAAGGCTTTTATTACACAGCGGTTGGCAACACGCCCGAAGAGTTCGGCGCGGCACTGAAAAAGGAATTTGAAGTGGCCGGCACAGCGTTCAAGGCCGGCGGCATAGAGCCGGAATAACGGTCCGAAATGCCGGATTACTGGAGATATTCATGCTGCCGCCCATACATTTCCCCCAATGGCTCGCCGAGAACCAGCACCTCCTGCGCCCGCCCGTGGGCAACCAGCAGATCTGGCAGGACACCGACTTCATCGTCACCGTGGTCGGCGGGCCCAACAAACGCACCGACTTCCACGACGATCTCTATGAGGAATTCTTCTGGCAGTTCAAGGGCAATGCCTGGCTCAACACCATGGAGAACGGCAAACCCGGCCGGGTCGAGTTGCGCGAAGGCGCCATGTTCCTCTTGCCCCCGCACGTGCGCCATTCCCCGCAAAGGCCCGAGGAAGGCAGCGCATGCCTCGTCATCGAGCGCACCCGACCGGAAGGCGCTCTCGACGGATTCGAGTGGTACTGCCTCGAATGCCACGCCCTCTTGCACCGCATCGAAGTGCAGCTGAAATCCATCGTGCGCGATCTGCCGCCGCTGTTCGACAGGTTCTATTCAGGCATCGAAGCACGCACCTGCAAACAATGCGGCGCGGTGCATCCCGGCAAAACCGCCGCCTGAGCGCGGCACGCCGACACGCAGGCCAACGGAGAATCCATGCTTTACATCATCTACCAGGAAGACGGCCCCGACGGTGCGGCGTTGCGCGACAAACACCGCGACACCCACTTCGCCTACCTGGAAAAGCACAAGGACATCCTGGTGCTGGGAGGCGCCATGGTCGCCGACGACGGCATCAAGCGAACCGGCAGCGTCCTCATCCTCAACGTCCCAAACCGAGCGGCGGCCGAATCATTCTCGGCGAACGAACCCCTGCGCGCGGCCGGCGTGTTCAGCTCGGTGAAGATTTCGAGAATGCGAAGGGGGCAGTGGAATCCGGCGGCAGCGCCTAAGTCGGCGGAGGGGAATTGATTCCGGGTGCAGAATCCATAGGCCGCGTCCGCGCTCGGCTGGTCTAGGGGAGAACTCAGGTGGCCCTCAAGCCTACACAGTGGCTCACCAGCATCGTGAGCCCGACTATTGGCGAAATCGTTTGTAGGCTTGTGTGAAGAAGCAAGCCTGGACAATTACTCCGGCTTGATCCCCACCAGTTTCACCACCTTGCCCACCGACACAATGTCGCGCTTGACGATCTCGCCCAGTTCCTCGGGCGTGCTTGGCGACACAATCGAACCCGAGGCTTCGATTTTGGCGCGCACGTCGGGGCTGGTGACGATTTTCACCATCTCGGCATTCAGGCGCTGCACCATGCCGGGCTGCATGCCGGCCGGGCCGAAGTAGGAGGCCCAGGTGGGCGGGGCCTCGTAGCCGGGGATCTGCTCGGTCACCGTGGGGATGTTCGGGTACTTGGCGAAGCGCTTCGTGCTGTTGATGCCAAGGATGCGCACCTTGCCGGATTTCTCGAAAGGCAAGAGGGTGGCGTAGATGGCCCAGCCGATCTGCACCTCCCCGGTCATCATGTCGGTGAGCACCTGCGGGCCGGATTTGTAGGGCACGTGCACCCAGTCGATGCCGGTGATTGCCGATATCGCCGCAGCGGAAAAATGGTGGACGCTGCCAATGCCGGTGGTGCCGAAGGCCAGCTTGCCCGGATTCTTCTTCGCGTACTCCACCATTTCCGCCACGTTGCGATAGGGCGCTGAAACGTCGGAGGCCAACAACAGGATGGATTCGGCCACCCGCGCGATCGGCGTGTAGCCCTTCACCGGATCAAAGCGCGAATTGAGCGAGAGAAACCCGTTGGTGATGTGCGTGCTGGCCACCGACATCATCAGCGTGTAGCCATCCGGTGCCGAGCGCTG
>CAIUKQ010000486.1 GCA_903899705.1 uncultured beta proteobacterium | reverse complement strand
TGTGTCCTTGTCAGGGTCGGTGGCTGCATTTTTGCCAGCGCGTCTAGCGTGTCGCGACAGGCGGTATTGCCGGGCAGTGTTTCTCCCGCGGCCCATAGCTTGTTCCAGGATTGCTGTGTGAGGTGCATCAACAGCTGTTCCCGGTTCTTGCGCTTCAGGGTGTTGCCCGGGTGCATCGGACCTTCCATTGCGCCCCAGACGTTGGTGACTGATTCGAGTGTTCCCCGCGCCATGGCCATGCGTCGCTCGCCGTCGGGAAGCCTGGCCTCGATGCAAACTGCAAAGTAGTTGCTCATGCCGATGGGTGCAGTACCAAGAGTGATCATCTGGGCAAAGCCCGCCGGTACCGTCATTGTTTTTCGATTGTCCCTGTTGACATATTCCACGTTGAAGGCGGAGACATGGGCGTCCGGTGCGTTGCGTGGCGCCTGGTCTGCGCATTTCGAGGCAATTTCCTTGAGGTAGGGCAGGAGGCCGGACTGTCCATGCTTGTCGGAATCACCCCAACCAAATCCGCCGGAATCGACGGCGCGGTACAGGGAACGGTCCGCGGCCCAGCGATAGCTGCAGGGTGCGGAAAAATCCGGCGCCCAAGCGGGCTGATCTTCTGCGAAGAGTTTGTAATCGGCAATGCAGCCTGCGAGCATGGTTGCTACAAATACGGTCAGGGCAGGAAATCCTATTCGCTGCAGCATGTTGGCGCTTCCTTTCCGCATTCGCGTGGATCAATGGAGAAAACGACTTTGAATAGTGGCAATCCCGGTGGGCACTATTCTATTGCAAGCATCGATCCTGCAAGGGAGCCCACCTGGTTTCGCAGGCAACGGAAGCCGCGCGGGGTTCGAAAGCGGCGCTCAGGGAAGATCGAAAAGCAGCACTTCGGTCTGCAATCCCTTTTCAATCAGGATCTCATTCACATCCACTGCTTCCAGGGAATCGCCGGTGTCCAGAGCTTCGCCGTTGACGGTGACGCTCCCGCGCGCGACGTAAACATAGCCGCGGCGGCCCGCGGCGATTGGATTGCGCGCCGATTCCGTGCCGTCGATGAGCGCGGCATAGATCCTCGCGTCCTGATGGATTTTCACCGAGCCGTCTGCGCCATCGGGTGAGGCGACCAGGCGCAGGCGTCCGCGTTTTTCGGCGGGCTCGAAGCGCTTTTCCTCGTAACCCGGCGCGATGCCGGTCACCGAGGGTTCGATCCAGATCTGCAGGAAGTGAACCAAATCCGATTTGGAGGGATTGAATTCCGAATGGCGCACGCCGGTGCCCGCGCTCATTCGCTGCACATCACCCGGCCGGATCACCGAACCGTTGCCCATGGAGTCCTTGTGTTCAAGTTCACCTTCGAGCACATAGCTGATGATTTCCATGTCGCGGTGGCCGTGGGTGCCGAATCCCATCCCCGCCTTGACGCGGTCTTCATTGATTACCCGCAGCGGGCCGAAGCCCATGCGCTTCTCGTCGTGGTAGTCGGCAAAGGAGAAACTGTGGAAGGAACGCAGCCAGCCGTGGTCTGCGAATCCGCGCTCGCCGGATTTGTGGATATGGATCATGGATTTCTCCCTAATCAAATGTTACGGAAACGCTGATCAAGTTGGTTATCAACTCCACACGAATCAGCGTTTCCCTCTGGAATGGGGGAGTTACGAGGGGGCGTAGGCCCTCTTGTTCAATATTTCCTTACGTATCTACAACTCAAAAGGGGGAGTTACGAGGGGGCGTAGGCCGAATGGTACTTACTTAACCTTTTTCGGATGCCCATGTTCCTGGACATGCTTTCTCATTATGGTGCGCGGTTTGTCCAG
>CAIUKQ010000485.1 GCA_903899705.1 uncultured beta proteobacterium | reverse complement strand
GTCCGACTGCGGCCTCGATTTCCTCCTTCTTCAACAGGGCCGAGCCTTCAACCAAAAAACTGCGAATATCGAATTTTGGCTCGGGTGCAGCCTGAGCCTGACCGTGTGGCTGCGTTTGGGCTTGCGATTGGAAGGGAAATTGCAAAAGAAATGAAGCGCAAACCAAGGACAACCACGCAATCAGGCCCGGTTTTCCGTTAGTCTCTTGGTTACGCGAATTATTCAAGCTCAAGTGGCCAATCTTTCGAAGTTTTCGCCAGCAAACCCACGGCAATCGAGAACCACATCTGCGACTGATCCACGAATAATACACAAAGACTTAATCGTATATTAATTAATTAGTTAGCGTGATGTATTAATGCTACACCGAAGGAAACCCCGGTTATTTTGAGAATTGTGTCCAACGCGTCATTTTCCGGGTGCCGCGCATTGTCATCTCGTCCACAGCCATATGTCAAAACAATCCAAACACTGCAAATTGCTCATCCTGGGATCCGGTCCCGCAGGCTACACCGCGGCGGTTTATGCGGCCCGGGCCAATCTGAATCCAGTCCTGCTCACCGGCCTTGCGCCCGGTGGCCAACTGATGATCACAACGGATGTCGATAACTGGCCCGCAGACGCAAGCGGCGTTCAGGGACCGGAATTGATGGAACGGTTTCAGAAGCATGCGGAACGGTTCGAAACCGAAATCGTTTTTGATCACATCGTCTCCGCACACCTCGGGGAACGCCCCTTTCGACTGGAAGGTGATTCAGCGACCTATACTTGTGACGCACTGATCATCGCGACAGGGGCTTCAGCCCGATACCTCGGAATGGAGTCGGAGAAAAAATTCATGGGTAAGGGTGTGTCCGCCTGTGCCACCTGCGACGGATTTTTCTATAAGAAACAGCCTGTTGCTGTTATTGGCGGTGGCAACACCGCAGTGGAGGAGGCCCTGTATCTTTCCAACATCGCCAGCCACGTTACCGTGGTCCATCGTCGGGACAAGTTCAGGGCGGAAAAGATCATGCAGAAGAAACTGCTGGAGAAGCCGAATGTAACGGTTAAATGGAACCAGGTACTTGACGAAGTGGTCGGCGATTCAAAAGGCGTGAATGGGGTGAAGATCCGCAACATTCAGTCGCAAGCCGTCGAGAAAATCGATGTGCAGGGCGTATTCATCGCCATCGGTCACACGCCGAATACTGCTTTGTTCGAGGGCCAGGTTGAGATGGAAGGCGGCTATATCGTCACGCAAGGCGGACGTCTGGGAAATTCGACAGCCACAAACATTCCCGGCGTTTTTGCGGCAGGGGACGTTCAGGATCATATCTACCGGCAAGCTGTCACCAGTGCTGGCTCGGGCTGCATGGCCGCACTGGATGCGGAACGATTCCTCGATACGCTGGATTAGAGACCTTACCGGACTAGACGGCGGCCTCGTCGGTTTCGCCGGTGCGAATTCGCACAACCTGCTCCACTGACGTAATGAATATTTTTCCGTCGCCAATTTTGCCGGTGCGCGCCGCCTTGATAATCCCTTCTATCGCGCCTTCCACCATCTTTTCCGGCACCACAACTTCAATCTTCACTTTAGGAAGGAAATCCACCACGTATTCAGCGCCACGGTAGAGTTCCGTATGGCCTTTTTGGCGGCCGAAACCCTTGACTTCCGTGACGGTCAGTCCAGTGACCCCGACTTCTGCAAGCGCCTCCCGCACCTCGTCGAGCTTGAATGGCTTGACTATGGCTTCAATTTTTTTCATGGCAACTCCCAGATGCAGTTATCTGCGCGACGATATGGGCGCAAATTCAAGTAATGTTTTGGCGATTGCGAAATCGCGGATTTTCTCTCATGGCGACCTTCGTCGATGAGTATAGCAAATGGGCACCGGGCGCAGAGGCACCAGCGAACGGAATTGCCATCGGGTTCCCCTTGCGAACGGCTATAGCGGGCTAGGCCTACCTGCCTATAATCCATCCGTGAACCGCACACTGGAAATTATTGCTTATAGACAGGATCGTGATGGGTGACGACGCGTTCAGTATCCGTATCCTGGAGACGCTTTCCGGCGTCCAACCGAGCCAGTGGAATGCACTCTCCGACGGACATCCTTTCTTGCGGCACGAGTTTCTCCATGCTCTGCACGAGTCCGGCTGTGCGTCCGAACGCACAGGATGGCTCCCGCAATACCTGAGCCTATGGCGCGACGGATGCCTTGAAGGCGCGATGCCCCTTTACCTGAAGAGTCATTCGAGAGGGGAGTATGTGTTCGATTGGGCCTGGGCTGATGCCTATCACCGGCATGGACTCGAGTATTACCCCAAGCTGCTGTCCGCAATTCCCTTCTCGCCGGTTTGCGGGTCCCGCATGCTGGCGAAAACCCGCGAAGCACGCATGCGTCTGGTCGCGGCCGCACTGGAACTGGGAGAGCAGGCGTCCTCGGTGCACGTGCTGTTCCCCACAGACACCGAGGCAACCGACCTTTCCGCCTCGGGAATGATGCTTCGGCGCGGCGTGCAGTTTCACTGGAAAAACGAAGGCTACGCAACCTTCGAGGATTTTCTAATTCGCCTCTCCCACGACAAGAGGAAAAAAATCCGCCAGGAACGACGAAAGGTGAATGAGACTGGAATCCGGATCCAGCGACTGGCAGGGCAGGATATCCACGAGGAACATTGGGCCTTTTTTTCGCGCTGTTACACCAATACTTATCACGCACACCACGCAACGCCCTACCTTACGAAAGACTTCTTCGAGCGTCTGGGCCAGACCATGCCGGAAAACATGCTGCTTGTGATCGCGTCGCTGGATAACAAACCGGTCGCAAGCGCTCTGAACGTGTTCGGTGAGAAAGCTCTTTATGGTCGGTATTGGGGTTGCATTGGCTACGTACCCAATCTTCATTTCGAGGTCTGCTACTACCAGGCCATCGAATTTTGCATAGAACGTGGAATTCCGTTATTCGAGGGAGGGGCGCAAGGCGAGCACAAGCTCGCTCGTGGTTTCGCACCGGTTCAAACCTGCTCGGCGCACTGGCTCAAACATCCCGCGTTTGCCGACGCCATTGAAAAATTCCTGGAGCGCGAGTCCGCCGGGGTGGAAACTTACCTGGATGAATTGAACGAACGCGCCCCCTTCAAAAAAGACGCCTGATCGAATCCTGAAGGTGGAACTGCGGAATTACTTGGTTTTGAACCGCATTCCGCCAAGCAAGGCCGCTATCTGCACCGCCGGTTTGCCGCCGGCCGGTTTCGAGCCGGAATTGGCACCTGACGACGCTGCAGCGGACGTCGATCGCGTCGTTTCGGCTCGATAGGGCTCAAGGAATATCGGATCTATTGGAACGGAGGACGTCCGGCGCGATGCCTGAGATGGAGGATTCCGGGGACGATCGCGGTCGCGTGGACGCGGTTCACGGCGCGAGCCTGAAAGTGCGTCCCCACCCCTTTCGCGACGCGAATCCGCCCGCCCGGCATGCGGCAACACGGAACTAACCTCTCGGGAATCCATCCCATACCCGGTGATGATCTCCCTCGGAATGGTCAATCGAATGGTTTTTTCGATTGCTTCCAGCTTTTCCTGCTCTTCCGGGCTGACCAGGGAAATGGCCTCTCCCGTCGCTCCCGCCCGGCCGGTGCGACCGATACGATGCACGTAGTCTTCCGGCGAGTTTGGCAAATCAAAGTTGATGACATGGGGCAGGTCCTCGATATCGAGACCTCGGGCCGCGACATCGGTCGCAACAAGCACCCGGACCTTGCCTTCCTTGAATTCGTTGAGCGCGACCAGGCGTTCCGGCTGGCTCTTGTCGCCATGAATCGCCGTCGCATGCACTCCATCCCCGTTCAACTGGTAGGCAAGCCTGTTGGCGCCAAGTTTCGTGGCCGTAAATACAAGAACCTGCTTGAGTTCGCGGGTTTGCACGAGATAACTCAGCAATTCGCGTTTTTTCTCGCGCGCAACCGGAATGGCGACGTGCTTCACCGAATCGGCGGTGGCATTGCGGCGAGCCACCTGCACCATGACCGGATTATTCAAGAAGGTGTCTGAAAGCTTGCGTATTTCGTCGGAAAACGTTGCCGAAAACAGCAAACCCTGCCGTTTTGCCGGAAGCAGCTTGATGATGCGCGTGACATCCGGAATGAATCCCATGTCGAGCATTCGATCGGCCTCATCCAGCACCAGCACTTCAACCTGGGACAAATTCAGCGTCTTCTGCTGAACATGGTCGAGCAAGCGCCCCGGCGTGGCCACCAGCACTTCGACGCCACGTCGAAGCGCTTCGGTCTGTGGATCCATGTTCATTCCACCGAAGATCACCGTGGTGCGAAGGTTGGTGTATTTGGCGTAACTGCGCAGGCTCTCCTCGACCTGGGCGGCCAATTCGCGTGTGGGAGTGAGTATGAGCGCGCGAACAGGATGCCGTGCCGGGGATGCGCTTGTATTGGCATGCGGAAGCAGTCGTTGCAGCAGCGGCAATCCGAACCCGGCTGTTTTTCCCGTACCCGTCTGTGCGCCACCAAGAACATCGCGACCTGCAAGCACAAGAGGAATGGCCTGAACCTGTATGGGGGTCGGTTCGGTGTAGCCTTGCTCCTCGATGGCTCGAAGCAGCTCGGGGCGTAAATTCAGTTCAGCGAAACCTGACAAACAGCAATCTCCAGTGGGCCAATCCGTGCGGAAATCGTCGCTGCAGGAATCGAAAGGAAGGCCGCAGGTGGCACCGGTTTTGTAAATGGCGGTGGCGAATTGTACCAGAGGCCTCCCTCGCAACCCCGCACCGCCCCATAAATCCCCGGGTATTCGTCAACCGGAGACTCTCGAGCCCCAATAGCCGGAAAATCGAAGCGCATTTTTCACTTTTCGCACCCGCTCATCCCCGCCCTGGAAATTCCACGACCGCCCTGAGTCCGGACAAGTCAGTTGAGGGTACGGGCACCTTCCAGTGGCACGCCGGCCAGAGGCGACTGGGGAAGCTCCAGTTTCAGGTCCCATTCCGCTCGCACCACCGCATTCTGCATAAGCTTGCAAAAAGAATGCAGCAACGTTTCATCGAGGGCTATATTGACACCCTGACCGTTCATCGGCAGAAGCGTTAGCACGTTATTTCCATTCGGGTCCCGCCCGGTCTGAATCTTGCCGATCAGTATAGGGTCCGCGCCCAGTGGGCGCTCCCGGGCTTCCTCATACGGTTTGGAAAAATTCGCACCCTGCAGCGCTTTTTCATGCTGCATGCCCACCAACGCGTCACGCGCTTCGGCGGTTGCTCCCTGCAACTGAACGACCGGACTCGCCTGAAGCATTTTTACGAGAACCCCCCACAGCAGCTTGACGCAACGGCGGGTCAGCCACAGGAGAATCTCCGCGCCGTCATCGGTGAGCACATGCAATACCAGGCGATCATGCTCGGCATTGAATTCAAGTTTGAGCTGATGCAGACGCATTTTTCAAATTCCGCCCGATTCGATCCAGATATCCGCTCAAGTTTAACCGGCGTGACGCTCCAATGCCCACTGAACATGCTCCCGCAGCATGCCGGAGGGATGATCTACTCTTGCTCGAAGTGCCGCGACCACCGCGTCGCTTTTTGGCGCGTTGCCGAGCCCCACGGCCAGATTCCTCAACCAGCGGACATGACCGATTCTCGCAATGGCGCTGCCCGCCATGCGCTCTCTGAACTGTTCCTCATCCCATGCGAACAATTCCACCAAGTCTGCGCAATCAAGCCCGTTCCTGACACGAAAGTCATTCTCCGCCGCAAGGCTCGCATAGCGGTTCCACGGACATTCCAGCTGGCAATCATCGCAACCGTAAACGCGGTTTCCGATGAGCGGACGCAGTGCCACGGGAATGCTGCCCTTCAACTCGATGGTCAGGTATGAAATGCAACGTCGCGCATCGAGTTCGTACGGTCCCATGATCGCCCGGGTGGGGCAAACATCTATGCAGCGCGTACACGAACCGCAATGCCCGGTCGTTGGGGGATCGACAGGCAGCGCCAGATTGGTGAAGATTTCACCGAGAAAAAAATAGGATCCGGCTTCCCGTGTGAGCAACAAGGTGTGTTTGCCCCTCCAGCCCAAACCCGCCTTGCTTGCCATCTCAACCTCCATCACGGGAGCCGAGTCGGTAAATACCCGATAGCCATGCCGGCCGACTTGACCCTCGATCCGGCCGGCAAGCTTTTGAAGTCTCGCGCGCATGACCTTGTGGTAATCGCGTCCCAACGCATAGCGGGAGATATAGGCCTTGGACGGGTTGCCCAAGATCGATCCCGCATCTGCGGCCTCCGGCCAGTAATTCATGCGTGCCGAAATGACCCGCAAGGTTCCCGGATGAAGCGCTTCGGGTTCGCCGCGAAGATCAACCCTGTTTTCCATATAATCCATGTCCCCGTGGCGGCCCAGGGCAAGCCATTCCTTCAGGCGCTGATGCGCATTCGATACGTCGGTATCGGCAATGCCCAGCGCGGAAAACCCGAGTTCAAGGCCCCATGCCTTGATCGTGATTGCGAGTGCGGAAAGATCGACGGATGGCGACTGAGTCATTGAATGGATCATAAAGAGCCCGCATTTTGCACGCCCTTGCCCGATGAGGCGGCCACGCAACAGCTTGGAATGCGCCTTGCGGACCAGCTTACCCCGGGAATGCGCATCTACCTGACTGGACAACTGGGCGCCGGCAAAACAACCCTGGTGCGTGCCATGCTAAACGCATTGGGCCACGCCGGGCGCGTCAAAAGCCCCAGCTATACGCTGGTTGAATCTTATATAATTTCTAGATTATACTTGTACCACTTTGATTTTTATAGATTTAAGGACCCGAATGAGTGGATCGACTCAGGTTTCCGGGATCTTTTTTCAGGCGATGCCGTTTGTCTTGTGGAATGGCCCGAAAAAGCACTTGGCTTTCTGCCCGAACCGGATCTTGAAATCTCCATCGCGGTGGAATCAACCGGCCGATGCGCAACACTCACGGCCCATGGCGAACCCGGCAAACGATGCGTTTCGGCACTGAAATTGCAAGAAGGGTTTTCCTGAGCGGACAGGTTCTGCTGCGGCTCGTCATCGTCGCACTCGCGGCGGTGCTGCTCTCCCAGATAGTCGTTGCTGCTGCACGCGCCGCGGACACTGTCTCTGCAATACGCATCTGGCCGGCCCAGGAATATACGCGAGTCACTTTCGAATCACGCGCCCCGATCAGGCATTCCCTGATGCTGGTCAAAGACCCGGCACGTCTGGTGCTCGATCTTGAAGATGTCGAACTGGCAAGCGTGCAAAGGGAAATCAGCGGAAAGCCCGCCGAAGTCGATCCTTACGTGTCCACGATTCGCGCAGCCCTCAACAAGCCGGGCGTGGTCCGCTTGGTACTTGATCTCAAGGCTGAAATCAAGCCGCAGATATTCACGCTGAAGCCGGTGGGCGAATACGGCCATCGTCTGGTACTCGATATTTATCCCGCAACGCCGGTCGATCCTCTCATGGCACTAGCCATGGGATCCGAGGGCGACCCCGGCAAGGGCCGTGCACCAACACCACAAACCGAATCACGAACCGAATTGCGCCCCGAAGGCGCCCTTCCTGGTTCAGGACCCAAAGTGGCCCCTAAACCGGAGATGAAAGCGTACGCCCCTTCCGAAAATCCGGCGCGAGCCACGGTGACGTCGCCCGATGCAGCGAAGTCCGTCAGTTCAAAAGGAGCGACACCGGAATCTGCAAGGTCACAGGTCAATCGTCTGATCACCGTCGTCGTTGACGCAGGCCATGGCGGCGAGGATCCCGGCGCCAGGGGCCACCGGGGCATCCAGGAAAAAATCGTTACCCTCCTGATTGCGCAACGCCTCAAGGGACTTATCGAGGCAGAGCCGGGAATGCGCGCCGTGCTTACGCGCGATGGCGACTATTTCGTTCCGCTGCAATCGCGCGTCGAAAAAGCCCGCCGGATAAGGGCGGATCTGTTTGTGTCGATCCACGCTGACGCATTTGTGCTCCCCCATGCTCGCGGCTCCTCGGTATTTGCCTTGTCCGAAAGCGGCGCAACCAGTGCGGCTGCAAGGTGGCTTGCGAAACGCGAAAACGACGCCGACCTCATCGGAGGGGTCAATATCGATGTCAAGGACCGGCACTTGGCGCAAACGCTGCTGGATTTGTCACAGACAGCAACCATACAGGACAGTCTGAAGCTTGCTCGATCGGTACTCATGCAACTCGGCGGAATCAACACCCTGCACAAATCGCGGGTTGAACAGGCCGGATTCGCGGTCCTGAAATCCCCCGACATTCCCTCGATCCTCGTCGAGACGGCGTTCATCAGCAACCCCGAGGAAGAGCAGAAACTCAATGACGAGCAATATCAGGAAAAGATCGCGCTGGCGATACTTCGAGGCATCAAGCAGTACTTCTCAAAAAATCCGCCACTCGCCCGGCCGGTCATTGCCTCCGCCCAGAAATAGCCAGCCTCTCCGCCATCCCGAATCAGAATGCCCGGGGAACAGAAGTAGTTCAGGCTCTTCGCAGACGCACCCTGAGAAACTCAAAGGCCACGGGCGCAAGCGACAGGGCGATGATAATCAGGATTACTACGCTCAGATTCTGCCGCACCACCGGAATATTCCCGAGGAAATATCCGGCATAGACCAGCGATACTACCCAGACCAATGCGCCAATGACCGAAAATCCAAGAAACCTTGGATAACGCATGCTACCGACCCCGGCGACAAAAGGCGCAAACGTTCTAATCAGAGGCAAAAAGCGTGCAATAACAAGGGTCTTACCCCCATGCCGTTCGTAGAACGCATGGGTGTAGTCCAGGGCCTTGCGGTTGAAAAGACGGGAATTTTCCCAGCGGAACACCCGGCGCCCCAAGAACCGCCCGATCCAGTAATTGCAATTGTCCCCCAGTAGCGCCGCCGCAACCAGGGTTGCAATCAATACATTGACCTCCATGCCGGCGGCAGCCCACAGCGTCCCCGCAACAAAAAGAAGGGAATCTCCGGGCAGGAAAGGCGCAATCACCAAACCCGTTTCGCAGAAAATTATTACAAACAGAAGCAGATAAATTTGCGG